>JAGLDW010001239.1 GCA_023145395.1 Lentisphaeria bacterium
GGGGTTCGAGAAACTCATAGACGGTTGCTTCCACTCCGATGGATTCTGCCGGGAGAGCCCGTCCTACTCCAGCATGCATCTGTCGCTGATGGAGAACATTCCGCTGCTGCTGCGCGGATATAGCGACCCTCCCGGCTACGCGGACGAGAAGGGGGAGCGCTTTGACGCGTTCGATCCGTTCAAGCACATGCCCCGCTACCGGCTAGCGCTCGAAAGCATGGTCCGCATGGCGGCGCCCAACCAAAGGCCACCGGTGATTGGAGACACCTCTTCGCGCGCTGGTATCTCTCCACATTGGATCGAGGTGCTCGCGTGCAAGTACGGCGGTGTCTATGCCGCGCTGCTGGAGACTCTGCAGAAGGCGCCTCTCGAGAAGAAGGGAGGCGAATATTCGCTGTGGCACCGTCCGGCGGATTTGAAGGCGGATGGCGAGGCGAAACTGCCGCTTCGCACCGAATGGTTTCCCGGCTGGCACGTCGGCGTTCTGCGCGGGGCGGATCCCCTTGGCCAGACCGCGCTGTTTCTCAACGGCTATGCCTACCACGGTCATCGCCATGACGACACCCTCGGTTTGATCTTCTATGGGGGGGGCGTCGAGTTGGCCTCCGACCGTGGCTACATCTGGGACGATCCACGCAATGCCTGGACCAAGTGCACGGAGTCGCACAATCTGGTCGTGGTGGATGGCCGGAGCCAGATCCGCAAGGGACGTCGCTCGCGTCTCAAGCTTTTTGGCGCGTCGCCGCTGGTCCAAGTCGTGCAGGCGGATGCGAATGCGTACACGCAGTGCGACGTGTACGAGCGGACGTGTGTTCTGGTCCCTCTGCCCGACGGACAGTGCTACGTCGTGGACGTGTTCCGCGTTCACGGTGGGAAGAAGCACAGTTACAGTTTTCAGTGCAACGGAGAGCTGACCGGTCTTGGGGAGCTTGCTCCCGCGCCCATCGAGCGCAAGCATCGATGGCTGAAGGCATTTCGGGCTGTAGATGCGCCGGGTGCTTTTACCGCCCGCTGGAAGCACGGGGACCAGATTCTCGATTTGCGCATGCTGACGCCTTCGAGCAAACTGGTCGTGGCCGACGCGCCCGGCTGGCGGAGCGATAGGGGGTCGGAATTGAACGCCCCGAGCATCCAGCAGGTGTTCGCCGAACGCGTCTCCACCGAGGCACCCCTGCGCAGTGTCTACGTGAGCATCATCGCGTCGCACACAGGCGACTCGCCGATTCAGGGCGCAGAGCTATTGCGGGCCGACGACGACGGCACGGTGTGCGTGAGAGTTCAACTGGCCGACCGGACGGATATCGTGGCGCTCGCGCCGGACGACGCCCCCCGGGAACTGGCTGGCATGACTCTCTCTGGGCGCTTTGGTTTCGTCACGACAGACGCCGTGGGTGTCCGTGGCACTTACCTGCTGGATGGTTCGCGGCTCGCTTTTGCCGATTCCTCCGTCGAAATCGCCCAGACGGATCTGACCTTTTCCGTGGAGTCTGTGGAGGGGAGAACCTATGTGCTCTCCCGGCCGGTTCCGAAGGGCCTCCGTGCCGCAGGCGCTTTCCTGCTTGCCGGAGACACGGGATACGAGGTGGAGAGCGTGGCGGGCAACCGCATCGTCGTGCGGGACTACCCGG
>JAGLDW010000124.1 GCA_023145395.1 Lentisphaeria bacterium
ATCCATTCGTGATCGAGGATCAAACCGGCGATCGGTCCTTCTCGGCTTTCAGCGTCCTGTTTCCACAGCGGGTGGGGAGTTACCAGCAACTCAACTTCGCCGTTCCCCCACGGGCGTCCTCTTCCTCTTCCGCCTTTGCGGTGTCCTTTGCCCTGGGCGCGCCGTCGCAGCACAAATCCAGCCTCGGGCCAGCGCGTGAGCAGAAAGGAGGCGAGTTCCGATGGGGGAGGTAGAGAGGTTCGGTCGCGGACGGGATCGGTTTCGGACGCCTTCAGGAGGCCACGAAGAGAGCTTGAGAGACGGCGTGCGTTGTCCAAAGCGGTTCGGTGCAGGCCATGGGCGCCGGGAACACCCCCGCGAATGCAGCGTAGATCCGCCATGACCTCGTCCCCACAGCCCTCGAGGAGGCGCGCCCGCTCTGCCTCCCTTTCGTCCCGTTTGCGCTGGGCACTCCCCGTGTCGGGCAGAAAGAACGGGCCTCGCGTCTGAAGACGTGCGACAAGATCGCAGAGAGTTCCGAGAAGGCGCATTGGCACGTCCACGAGCAAACGCGCTTCGTGCACGGACACTGGCAAAGCCAGCAGGCGGCGTCCGAAGGGAGAGATGGCGCCGTGGTCGTCCAGGGCGCCAAGCATCCGCAGCCGCTCGACCGCGCTGGAGACGGCGAACTCGGGAGGAGGTGTGACCCAGTGGGACGTTCCCTGCGAGTGTAGGGGCACACCCATGGCCGCCGCGTTGAGGAGTACGTCGTCCAGCTCGATGCGCAGGACTTCCGGAGGGGTTGTGTCCTGGGGCTGGAAGCGGCTCGCCCACAGCCTGACACAGCGTCCCGGCGCCACGCGCCCGGCTCGCCCGGCACGCTGATCCATGCTGGAGCGGGCAACGGAAGTCAGCACTAGACTTGAACGTCCTGCGCGGTGCATGCGAGTGCGTGCCAATCCCGAATCGATGACCACTGTGACGTTGGGCAGGGTCAAGGAAGTCTCCGCGACATTGGTGGCTAGAAAAATTCGTCTTTGTGCAGAGGTCGCGGATAGCGCGCGCGCGATCTTGTCGGTGGGCAAGCTGCCGTGCACTCGAATCATCTCGCAGTTGTGGCGGGCGGCATCTCCGCGCAACGCGCTGCGACAGGCGTCGATTTCCCGCATTCCAGGCAGAAACACCAGGATGTCGCCTTCGTCCCGAGCATCCCGCAACACATTTCGCACTGCCGTCGCGACTCGTTCCTCCAGGCGGTCGGGCGAGGGTAGAGGCACGTCGTCGCAGTGGGAGATATGGACGGGGAACTGGCGCCCAGAAGCCTCCAGCGCCACCGCCTCGAGCGTGGTGGCGAGTGAGGAGGCCTCGATGGTGGCCGAGGTAATCACAAGGGGCAGGCGGCATCCTCGCGAGAGATGCTCGCGCAGTGCGGCAAGCAGCAGGTCTGTCTCCCAGCCCCGCTCATGAAACTCATCTAGCATGATGGCGGAGAAGGGGATATCGGCGCAATCATGCAACATGCGCAATGCCACGCCCGGGGTGACGAACAAGATGCGGGTGTCGGCTTGGCTGCAATCGTCGAAGCGCACACGATATCCGATGTCGGTTCCCACGGGCGCCCCGAGCTGGGACGAGAGGAAGGTGGCCAGCGACCGACAGGCGATTCGCCGCGGTTCCACCACGAGAACCCGAGCGCCAAACCGCTCCGCAAGCCAGATGGGGAGGCGGGTGGATTTTCCGGAGCCCGTGGGCGCTGTGACCACCAGCGGACGCGCGCACTCCAGCTCGCGCAGGACATCAGGTTTCAGGACATCGACGGGCAGTTGTGTATGCATGAAACTTGATTGTGGCGGAGGTGGCACGCGCGAGGCTGTCATCCAGTGGGCTTCCGCAACCCTCCACGCGGTTCCCGTGTGGCTTTGCGGAAACCTCCCAGATTAGGACTCCGCCAGAATGGAGACATTGTCACTCACGTGCAGGATGGCGTCTTCGGCCACAGCAGACTCAAGCATGGGGATTACCTCCAGGGGGAAGTCTGCGCTAATGGACGCCTCGAACACGGAGTCTTCGTTGATGGCCCATTCCACCGAGATCGCGCCGTAGGGAGTGGGCACATTGGCCTTGACCCAGCTGACCGCCCCGAGAAGAGGGTTGAAGTATACGCGCGTGAAGCCGGGCTCGGCAGGCCGGATGCCGAGAATCTCCGTGTGCAGGAATGCGTTTGGCGACACCCCATAGCCGTGACAGAGACTGAAGGTGGGGACTTCGCCCTTTTCGGACATGGGATCGAACAGCTCCCACCATGTGGTGGCACCATGCTCCAACATGCCACCCCAGTACCATCGCATGAGTGTCGCCGCCCAGTCCCTCCGGTCCAGCGCAAAGGCAATCTCGAGCACGAAAAACTTGAAGAAGGGGCTGTTGGTGTCGCCCTGGGCAAGAGGTTCGAAAGGCTCTTCATCGGAGAAGATCTGCTCTAGAATGCCATCGCAGTCCTCGGGCAGGGCGACCCCCCCGTAGATGGCGAGAACATTCGTCTGCCAGGAATAGAAGCTGGAGGTTTCTCCCTGACTCCATCCGTCTGCGAACAGGCCTCGTTCCGGGTTGAATGTAAGATTGCGGACGTTCTTCGCGACCTGCGCCGCTCGGCGGGTCAGGCTGCGCGACCGACTCTTGCGACCTGTCTGCTCATGGAGCCAGGCGGCGCTGAGGAGTGCCTGGCAATAGAGCGCATTGAGTCCAGTCACCATGCCGCGTCGGTCGATGTCACCGTGGTCTAGGAAGCAGTACGCGCCGCATTTGGAGTCCAGATCCACAAGCAACTCCGTCTCGGTGTCAGCGAAGTGCCGGTAGTAGGCGAGCAGGTGGTCGGTTGCGGGAAGCAGTTCTTCGATCAAGTCCTTGTCGCCGCAGTAGAGGTAGAGCTTGTGCAGCCAGACAGGCCACATGAGAGAATAGTCCGGAATCTCGATGAACAGATCGCTTGGGCAGACGGCTGACATGGCGCCCGTTTCGAACTGGGTGCGGGCGAACTCCCGAATGGCGGAGCTGCTCATCTGAAAAGCGCCGAACACGTGGCTGGCGGCCCAGGACTGGATCATCGAATCGGTGACGTATTGCGTGTTGTCCTTTGTTGGGGCGTCGAGGAAGCGTCCCTGCATGGTGGCGAGGAGAGTCCGCGTGCCGGTCAGCCAGATTTCGTTGTAGACTTCGTCCGAACAGGAGAAACTGCCTGTGCATTCATGCCTGTAGCTTCGCACGCGCACCGCGCAATTGTCAATGTCCACGGCTTTGCGCGCACTGCGAATCGCGATCATCATATAGCGGAGGCCCCGGCTGCCGCAGGCTGTCCAGGTATAGCTCCTCTCCGCTCCCAGCACGATGGTGTCGACATTGCGTCGCCCGTCGTTCCAGGAGAGCACGTGTCCATCGACGAGCTGCTCTCCACAGACGATATCCACAACGTCTTCATTGCTTCCGCCAAGCGAGATTTCCGGACATCCGTAGAGCGTGCAGCCGAAATCGACGACGATGTATTCGCCCGCGGCGAGGGAGACGGGGGGGGTGCCATAGCGCAAGTCCTCCGCTGGCGAAAAGGCGCACGCTGTCAGGAAGGCGCTTTCGTCCATCGCGGGAGCCGACGAGCGATGGCATTTGCTCCGCGGCAGGTTGGTCAAGGGCAGTTGCGGCATGACCATGGCCAGGGGTGTGCGGAGCGGGCCGATGATGGACCAGCCGGCTTGCTTGGTCTCCTCCGGCTTCCGGATGAAGTGAAATGCCCCGACTCTGACACTGGGAAAGACAAAGGTGGCGCCGGCGCTTCCGGGTTGCGTATGCTGTGCAAACAGGAGTCGATTCCAGCCCCGCTCCAGATGCACCACGCAATCGAGAGGGGCACGCTCTGTCTGGGCGAAACACAGCGGGGCGGAGGAGACGAGGTCTGCCCGAGGTGGCAATGGCGTGACGCCCTGGCGCTGCAGCTCTTCTCCGTTCACATAGAGAATGTAGGGGTCATCGGTGAAGACCCGCATCTCCTCGTCCGTGTTCTCGGTGGCGTAGAAAAAGGTCTCGGCCATGTAGACGCCGCCGCCCGACTCTTCCAGCTGCTCATCCCACTCCACGGTGGTAACCTCGCGCGATTGTCCGAAGGTGCCACGCGCGACCGTGACCCCCTCGTCCATGTATCCGAGATCCCAATCGCCGCCTATGCGTGTTTCGAGTCGCCCCGCCGCTTGGCCTAGCGTCATGTGCTTGTTCGGGGGTGACCAGCCGTCCTCTGCGAATCCCCGGTCGCACCAGCCCAGCGGAACAGCGCCGAAACGAATGCGTTCGCAGAAGCCTTCCGACGAGGAGCGCCTGGGCACGTTTGTGTCGTAGCACTCGCCGTCCAGACAGAGCCAGGACTCATCCGTCCAGACCGTGGGCGTGCCATCCACGTTCAGCTGGGCCCAGAGCCCGCTTTCCTGACGGTGTCCGGAGAAGCGCGAGATGTCGGTGTTGTGCCCCAGAACGGCAATGACGTTGTTGCCCGTCTCCAAGGCGTACGCGACGTCGAGATGCACGACATCCGCGTCGCCACTCGCACTGGGCGTGGGACCAAAGCCAAGATACCGGCCGTTGACAAAGAGGTGGAAAAGGGAGCGTGCCGTGATCCACAGTTCCGCGGATTCAGGCATCTCGAACAAAGGGAACTCATAGCGGAAGAACACGTGGCTTTCAGGAGCCTTGCGCTCCCCCTCGTGCCAAATCCATTCCCCTCGGATACTATCAGGCAGTGCAATATCTGGCATAGTTCAGACTCCCGTGAAGGCGTAGGCGAATCCCCCTCGAGCTGGATGAACCAGCCGTAGGCACCAAAGACACACCCTATACTACATGCGTTTTCCCGACTGTGCCAGTGGAGAAGTGCTGCCAAAGGTAACGTCTCAGTCTTGTGGGGTAT
>JAGLDW010001240.1 GCA_023145395.1 Lentisphaeria bacterium
CCGGAAGTGGTGGAAAGATCAACCGTTCGCTCCGAACGTACGCCGGGTCATATTCGGCGGGTGTCGGCGTGAGCCGGTGATTCTGCACGACATCAAGGGCGAAGGGGTTCGTCCCCCGCGTCCCGAGGAACTGCCCGGAATCAGGTATCTTGCCTACGGCACGAGCATTACCCACGGGTTCGATTCCGAAGGGCCGCACTTGAGTTACGTCGCTCAGGCAGCGTGGCATCTGAAAGCTGACCTTATCAATCTTGGCGTCGGCGGCGCGTGCCATTGCGAGAAGGCGTTCGCAGACCATATTGCTGGCAGAACCGATTGGGATATCGCGTCGCTGGCCTTGTCCGTGAACATGCACGAATTTCCGCTTGATGAGTTTCGAAAGCGTATCGAGTACCTGGTCAACACCGTGGCCGGTGCCGACACGAGCCGTCCGGTCGGGTGCGTCACACTGTACCCGTACTTTCGTGATTTTGGAGTAGAGGATCCCGACTCGCAGTACGGCGGCACTCCTGACGAATATCGTCAATCACTACGCGATGTCGTTGAGGAATGTCCTCTACCCAATGTTCATCTGATCGAGGGGCAGGAAGTGCTGACGAACATCGGGGGATTGACAGGAGACCTGATTCACCCTTCCGACAACGCGATGATCGAGATGGGAAGGAACCTGTCTGGCAGGCTGAAGCTTCTGCTGAAGGCTCATGGTCCAACACGGAGCCCAACAAGCGAATCGAACGCGACTTCGGGTTAGCCGCGCAGCTTCGCTCTGCGGCAAACCCGAAGCGGTTCATTGAAGCGTTCGCCAAGACAGAGAAAGATGACCGGGGGATTCCGCTACGTGCCGGATCGCTCTTACCCTCCTCCTCCCTCCTCCTCGTCTCTCCTCCTAATCGATGAGGGGCGATAGCGGCGATGCGTACGCACGGCAGGCACAAGCATTGGTCGCAGCTATGGAAGCACACGCCTACTCGCGCCCGCGTGGTGCTTCAGTCGTCGCGTGGCGTTGGTGGCGAAGATGAGGGGGTAGAGTTTCTCGTAGTACCAGAGGCTGGCGAAATAGAAGCCGATGGGTGCGGGGGAATCGATTTCGACATGTGCGGATAGCCAGTCCGCGCCATGCTGGAGTGCGTTGGTTGCCAGTGGATCGTCCGCGAGCGCGGCGAGAGCAAGCGCGGTCTCCTCGACCGTCGATGGCAGGTTTCGATCTCCCCCCCATCCTCCATCCGGATTCTGCGCACTCCGCAACCAGTTGGCGGACTGGTCGAGCAGCGTCGTCGGCATGTCGGTCCCGGCTTCCTGCGCATCGACGAGACAGGCGTGCACCCGCGCCGTCCCGTACAGTGGATTTTCGTGGTTGGGATCGCCCTCGTTGCCAAACCAGAGGGGAATCCAGGCTCCATCCTCGCGCTGGGTTTTCGCCAGGTAGTCCAAGGCCTTCGCCAATCCGCTCTGGAAAGTCTTTGTTGGCGCCCCAGACAGATCCTCCCGCCATTCCGCCAGCGCTTGCACTGCATGGGCGGTGATGTCGGGACAGCTGCGGTCGAATGGGAGTTTTCCCCAGCCTCGGCAGAAGGTGGGCATGCCTCCGTCTCGGTTCTGGAGACCGAGGAGCCAGCCCACGCCGGACTGTGCGGCGCGCTGTGTCTCATCGTCGATGCCAAGCCTGCGTAGGGCGATGAGCGCGGCACTCGTGTCGTCGGCGTCCGGCACGGCGCCCGGCAGATCCGTCCAGCTCCAGCCGCCGGGAGGGGAGTTTGTGTATGGATGGCGTCGTATGTACTGCTGGTCCAGAAGCCAACGCCGGGCTGCCCCCGCATGGTTCGCAGGAAGATCATCCTCCAGAGCGACGATGGAGAGTGAGGTGAGCCATGTGGCGAGATCCGTGTCGATGGGCCAGCCGCCATCGTCGCGTTGCGAACTTCGCAGAAAGGCGAGTGCTTTCTCGGTTGCTGGGTCGTCTTCGAATCCACAGCCGAGCAGGCTCATGGCCACGAATGCGGTGAGCGGCGCGGCTTCGAGGAATCCCCCGTGGGCTGGCTGGATGGCCCGCAGACGGTGCAGAACGGTCCTGGTCAAGCCCGTGCGCAGGAGTCCCCAAGGCTTGAAGCCGTTGCTTCGCCGATGGCGCACGAGTCCGATGGCGATCAACGCGGGGAGAGCGTAGCTGACCACGGGAAGGCCCAGCCGGGAGAACCATCGGGAGGGCAGGACGGCCAATTCGAAGGGGAGCTGTGGGACCTCTCTCCAGCAGTCTGGCTCCGGCCCCAGACGACCGGCCAGGGCGCAGGCGGTCAGGATGGGCGCCGAGAAAGTGCGGTCTCCTCCATAGTGTTCGAGCACGGAGAGGGAGATGTCTCGGGAATCGGTGCTGCCGCAGCGTGTCTCCAGCCAGGCCTCCACTCCTGGCGGCGCAGGGGTATTGTTGGGGAACGCGGACCAGGTGAGCAGGGTCGCGGCGAGGTTCGAGGCGCTGCGGTCTGTGTCGCCCCAGCCGCCGTCCTCGTTCTGGTCGGCGCGCAGCCATTCGAGCCCCGCGTGGATGCGTGTTCGGTCCTGTTCGTGGTCGGCCAGACGAAGGGCGAGCACGGCCACGGCGGTCGAAAGGGCACTGTTCGAGAGCCTTCCTCGCCAGACGCCGCTCACGGGCGAGAGCGCTTGCAGGAGCTGTTCGCAGAGGCGCCCATGAAGAGCATCGAACATCGTCTCTGCGTGGGAAGAAGGCATGGGGTCAACCTATATCAGGGCAAGACAAGAATATCCAACACCCAACAAGGAATACCCAATATCCATCGGAAACTACTGTGCGGGGACCGCCATTTCTCTCCGCCGATCACGGCGGCATCTTATCTTTGGCGTTGGCAGCCTTGTTGGATATTGGATTTGAGTGTTGGCTGCTGGATATTCAGGCTGGTCGTTCAACTTCACAGCGGTCCCAGCTCAAACCACTGAGCTCCGGACAATGGGTTTCGGCGAGGATCTTCCCAAAGTGATCTGCTCTTTCCTTCGTGCTCTTTGTGCCTTCGTGGTGAAATAAATCGGAACGCGGACTGGCTATGTGTCAGAGGTCTGAGAGATGCAGCGTCTGCCGGCTGCGTCGTCGCATGGGTTTGATGAAGGCGACTTCCCCCTTGGCGTAGGTGGCGACGCCATTGTGGAGCAGCTCCGCGTTCTTCGCCCCCGCCGCGATATTCTGGATGAGATGCATGCGGTTGCTGGGCAGGCATTCACGGTTCTGCGCTTCCTCGACCACCGTGATTTGGAGGTCGTCCTCGATCCAGAGCAGGCCCCAGCCGTCAGCCAGTTCCGAGCCTTGGACCATTCCAGCGGGAACTGCGAGATAGAGGTAGTCGGCGAGTTGCACGCTGCGTATGCGCTCGAATTTGGTTCCGTGGTAGAGTCCATGCTCCATCTTCGAGATTGCATGGCGCAGTCGATGGTACTTGCGGTTCGTGCTATTCTCGTAGTTCCACTCGGCGTATTCCTCGAACAGCGTGTCGTCCTGACGCAACCGGGGTTCGCTATCGCGAATTTGCGCTTCCTCCGCGGCCAATTCCTCTCGCAGGGTGCGCAGTTGGGGAAGAATCTGCTTGGACTTGATGCAGTCTGGCCAGCAGCCGTCTCGTTCGACATGGCATTGGACAATGATGGTGGCCGCGGGGACGAGGATGCGTTCGGGCCCTTCCTCGTGGGTGTTCTTCTCCGGTCTGCTCCAGAACCCGGCCACGTCGGCCTTGAGCTTGGAGATGCGGGTGATGACTTCGGTTGCGAGGCCGGTGGGCTGCTTGGTCTCTTCGAGCCAGCGCAACACCGAGCGCCGAAGGACATCTTTCCGCGGGCGGTTCGCCACGGTGTCGATGACAGCTTTCGGCGCAGAAAAGTCCATGTCGAAAAACAGTTGCTTGGGCATGCTGGATCCTTGCCGTGAAAAGAGGCTTCCCCCACATCGCGCGACACGGGAAAATGTAGGGAACCAAGGTATACTATGCGGTGTCTACGCGAACGTTCAATGCAGCTGAAGAGGTTGATTTTCACCATGGCTCTGACCTTCCACAATTCTCTGACCCGCCGCCGCGAGGACTTTGTTCCGATCCTGGCCGGAAAGATTGGTCTCTACACATGTGGGCCCACCGTGTACAATTTCGCCCACATCGGCAATTTCCGCGCCTATGTGTTCGAGGATTTGCTGCGACGGTCGCTCGAGCACTGCGGCTACGAAGTGAACCACGTCATGAACCTGACCGACGTGGATGACAAGACCATCCGTGATTCCCGGGAGGCGGGAATGGAGCTTGGGGCGTTCACAGGCCAGTACAAAGAGTCCTTTTTCGAGGATGTGGACACCTTGCGGATCCGCCGGGCCCACACCTATCCAGCCGCCACGGAGCACATCAAGGAGATGATCGAGCTTATCCAGAAGCTCTTCGACGCCGGTGTTGCCTACCAGGCTGACGACGGCTCCGTCTATTTCTCCATCGGCAGATGGCCCGCATACGGGCAGTTGCTGAAGATCGATCCGGACCAGATGCGTGCCGGCGCCCGGGTCAGCAATGACGAGTACGGCAAGGAATCCGTTGCGGACTTCGCGCTGTGGAAGGCCTGGACGGAGGCGGACGGAAACGTTGGCTGGGACAGCCCGTGGGGCAAGGGGCGTCCCGGCTGGCACATCGAATGCTCGGCCATGAGCGGCAAGTATCTGGGTGCGCATTTCGACATCCATTGCGGTGGAATGGACAACCTGTTCCCCCACCACGAGGACGAGATCGCCCAGAGCGAGGCCGCCAACGGCTGCAAGTTCGTCAACTACTGGCTGCATTGCGCCCACCTCATCGTCGATGGGGAGAAGATGTCCAAGTCCGTCGGCAATTTCTACACCTTGCGAGACTTGGGCGCGCGCGGATACACGGGGCGCGAGCTTCGCTGGGTGCTGCTGGGAACCCACTACCGGCAGCAACTCAACTTCTCCTTCAAAGCCTGTGAAGACGCACGGGTCTCGCTGCAACGTCTCGACACGTTCAAAGAGCGTGTTCAGGAGGCTGCAAAGCAGGGGGACTGCGGGGTTGAGGCGGCGATCGAAGCGACACGGACCGCCAGCGCCGCCTTCACGACCGCGTTGGAGGACGATTTGAACATTTCGGCGGCGCTGGCCGCGTTGTTCGACTTGGTTCGTGATATGAATCGGGCCATGGACAAGGGCGAACTTGGTGGGATCGGCGCGCAGTCCGTGCTGGATGCGCTGGACAGGATGGACGGGGTGCTGGATGTTCTCACACCGGACAAATCGGACAGCGTGCCCGACGAAGTCCTGGCATTGGCTGCGGAGAGGCTGGCTGCCCGCAAGGCGAAGGACTTTGCGCGCGCCGATGAAATTCGAGATCGCCTTCAGGCCGATGGCTGGGAGATCGAGGATACGCCCGAGGGGCCGCGTGTAAAACGCGTCTGAGACTGGGTCGGCGGCGTTCTCCTATGATACGACTGAACCCGGAAAACCGGATTACTCAAGAACAGGGAATACAATCCGATGGTTGACGAAAAAAGCGAAAATGCCGGTGGCAGCGTGGTCGAGAACAAGAGCGAGAGTTCCGTTTCGCGCTGGGGGCGTGAGATTGATCCCGAGCTTCTGGCGCGCGCCGAGGCCCGGGAAAAGCGAGGCACGATGATCCTGTGGGTGATGGCGTTCATCGCCTTTGGTGTTCTGATCGCCGGCGTCGTGGTCTCGAAGGCGCGTCGCCAGGCGTCCCGTGCGAAGCCCGCATCCACCGTCGTTGCGGCTGTTCCCGAACGAGAACGTCCGAAGGGGACGACGCAGGTGCTGCCCGAGAATCCGGACGAGATCAGGAAACTGCTCTCGAACCCCACCAATCCTGTAGTCAAGATCAGTACTGGCAAGGGAGACATGCTCGTCGAACTGTACGAGGACAAGGTTCCGAACACCACGGCCAATCTCATCGAACTCGCGGAAAAAGGCTTCTACAAAGGGCTCGCCTTTCACCGGGTGATCCCCGATTTCATGGCGCAGGGCGGCTGCCCGTACTCGCGTCAGGGCGCTGGGGGCAAGCCAGGAACTGGGGACCCGGGCTATCGCTTTGCCGACGAGTTCGGGCCCGGCCTGAAACACACGGGAAGAGGGCTTCTCTCCATGGCCAACTCCGGGGTGGACACCAATGGCAGCCAGTTCTTCCTTCTTTTCGCTGCCGCGAATTTTCTCGATGGCAAGCATTCCGTCTTCGGCAATGTCGTTGCTGGGATAGAGGTGCTGGACCGGTTGGAGGCCGTCGGAAGTCTGTCGGGGGAACCTTCCGGCACGGTGCGCTTCAATGTCGAGGTCGTGCTGAAGAAGGATCATCCCTACACCGTCAAGAGACTCTGATAGGATGGGGGGAGCGGGTCTCGGCGGACTCCGCAAAACGTGTCCCGATCCTGGGAGGGCGAAGCTCCCGCTGAGCCGCCACACTGCGTGTCCGTTGTCCCCTGGAGGGCGAACGGCCCGTGAGCCGCCGCGAGGCATAGCCGTTGTCCCCTGGAGGGCGAACGGCCCGTGAG
>JAGLDW010001241.1 GCA_023145395.1 Lentisphaeria bacterium
GCGCAAGGCCAGTGGGGGCGGGGCAGACAACAACTCTAATCGCATTGCGGAGTTCGCAGCATGCGGCTCACGGGCCGTTCGCCCTCCATGATTTGCGGAGTTCGCAGCACTCACATAGAACATCTACGGAACTGACATGTGCCCAATTTCCTCCTGCGCGGGGTTGCACACACCAAGATTCCGCCGACATTGTGTGGAGGCAGGCACATTTTCTGAGACGACACACCAGAAGACGAAAACGGAGTTTTCTCATCATGGCCGCGAAGAACGCAAACACCTCCAAGGGCAATCCCATTCTCGACCTCGGCGCCAGTGACCGCGTCTATGACAACCCCGTACGCTGCGGCATCGTCGGGCTCGGGCGCATCGGCTGGAGCCACCACGCACAGATCATCGGCAAACACGGCGGATTCGAACTCGTCGCCATCTGCGACCGTGAGGCCGACCGACGCAAAGAAGGGGCGGAAGCCACCGGCTGCAAAACCTACGCCCGTCTCGGCAGCATGCTGAAAGACGAGAATGTGGAATTGGTCATCGTCGCCACCCCGACAAAGTTCCATCAGAAGATGGTCATCCAGGCGCTGAAGGCCGGCAAGAATGTTCTCTGCGAGAAGCCATCCGCACTCAGTGCGCGCGGCATCGACGCCATGATGCGCGCCGCGGAGTCCGCAGGCAAGCTTCTCACCATGCATCACAACCGCCGGCTCGATCCCGACTTTCTCTATGTGAAGGAGACGATCGACAGCGGGAGGCTGGGCAAGGTCTTCCGAATCCGGCGCGCCGTCACCGGTTTCTCCCGCCGCAACGACTGGCAAGTGCTGCTGAAGTACGGCGGCGGCATGATCGGCAACTGGGGCGTCCATCTCGTCGATCAATGCCTGCAGTTGCTCGACACACCCGTCAAGGACATCTGGAGCGAGGTCAACCACTTCCTCAATCCAGGCGATGCCGAAGACGATCTTCTCGCCATCATCCGCGGAGAGAGCGGCATGACCATGGAAGTGGAGATGACCAGCGTCAACACCGCCCCCATCGCGAACTGGGTGGTTCTTGGGACTGCCGGTTCGCTCTGGATCCAGGGGACCAAGGCGCATGTCAAATACTTCGACCCCGCCAAGCTACGCGTCCTCGAGCCCAACGACATCCACTACGCGCCGGGACGCCAATACGGCGTCACCCCCGACCCCGACACCATCCCCTGGGAAGAAGTGGAGGAAGACGCGAAACCCGCGAATACCTACCCCTCCTACTACGACAACCTCTACGCCGCCTTGCGCGAGGGAGGCACGCTTCTCGTCGAGCCCTCCAGCGCGCGCAAGACCTACGCCGTGCTCGATAAAGTCCGGCGCGGAACTGGATTCTAAGGAGAAACACGCCGCCGCCGGGCTTGTCC
>JAGLDW010001242.1 GCA_023145395.1 Lentisphaeria bacterium
TCGGCACCCTGATCTGGATCCTCTCATGAACACACCAACATCCGTCGTGGAGCTTCTTGGTCGACTGATCGGAATCGACAGCCGCAACACGTTGCCATTGGGCGCCGCGGGCGAGCGGGAGGCCACCGAGGAGGCCATGTGCGAAGCGGTCGCCGCCCACTGCCGCGACCTAGGCCTTGAGACGGAGATCCAGTGGGTGGCGCCAAACCGCCCTGCCCTCATCGCCTGGACCCAGCCCCGCGCCGGACTGCCCACGCTCGCCTTCGAAGCCCATCTCGACACGGTGGGAACCGAAGGCATGGAGCACGATCCCTTCCGCGCCGAGATCCGCGACGGATGCATGTACGGACGTGGCGCCTGCGACACCAAGGGAAGCATGGCCGCCATGCTCGTGGCCATCGAACGCCTCCTCAAAGAGGATGCCCTCCTCAATCTCATGTTCATCGGCGCCTGCGCGGAGGAGACCGGCTGCGAAGGTGCGCCTTTGCTCGACCTGTCCCGCTGGGACATCGACGGTGTAGTCGTCGGCGAACCGACTTCGAACCAGCCTGTGACCGCCCACAAGAAGAATGCCTACCTCGAGCTTGTCTGCCGCGGCAAGGCCGCCCACGGATCACGCCCCGACCTCGGCTGCAACGCCATCTACCGCATGGCGCAGGTGATCGGCTTCATCCAGGAGAAGATCGCCCCGGAACTTGCCCGCCACACCAGCTCGGACTTCTCGGGATCGACCATTTCGGCGAACTGCATCGAGGGGGGAGTCAAGACCAATATCGTGCCTGATCTCTGTCGGGTAAAACTCGACCTGCGCCTGGTTCCGGATGGACCGGATATCGAGAAGATACTCGACGAGATCCCCCGACGCGCCACAGAAACACTCGGATTCACGGTGGAGCGCGGGGAGACACACACGACACCAGGCCTATGGACGGCTCCCGATGATCCGTTGGTGAAAGCCGCCTGCGGAGCGGTGCGGAGACTGGGCGGAAACTCGGAGACGGGCGCAGTGTGCTACTGCACAGACGGAGGCGTGTTCTCCAACTGGGGCATCCCAACGGTGGTGCTTGGCCCCGGGAGCATCCGCAATGC
>JAGLDW010001243.1 GCA_023145395.1 Lentisphaeria bacterium
GGTAGCCCGCTGGCCAGCTGTACAGACCGCCGCCCATCATGCCTTCGTGATAATGAAGGATATCCACGTCCCAGAAACGTCCATGCTCGCCGCCCGCGACGAGCCCCAGATCGTCTGCCACGTAGGCGCAGAGCCTGCGCCGGCAGGCCATGTCCTCGCTACGATCCAGACCATGCACAGGCGAGTAGCACTCCTTCAAACCGGTCGCGGTGGTGACATCCAGAAATCGAGTGTTGTAGGGATAGGTTTCCAGCACCTTCGGGATGACGGCCTTGGCGGATTTGGTCATCATGGCCGTGCACTGCTTCATGTAGGTGTGGGTGGGTTTCATGTCCTTGTCACGACTGATCCAGGCCGTCGCGAGCGAGCCATCGGGTTTCACCAAACCATGTTCCTTCACGGGCGCCTTTGCTCTGGCGATGGTGGGCAAATCATTGATGTCCTCATAGTTATCGTACTCACCGATCAGCCAGCCCAGATCCACGATCGCCTTGATCTGCTCCGGCGAAGGACGTCCGTTGAGCAAACCGTGCCGCATGCCCGCCGCTTTCGCCTCCTCGGCAAAGCGCAGCCCACCCGCGCCCCACCAGTTCACCGCCCCCATCAGCTTGTGCACATCCGGGTTGGCCTTTGCCTTCTCCCGCAGCGTGCGCACATAGCCGTCCCGTTTCGCGACTTCGCGATAGAGCTTGCAGGCGGTCACATGCCCTCCCTTTGAGAAGAAATGGAGTCGGCCCTTCCGGGGCATGCCGAACGTCCCCTTCACCGGCGTCCACCTGAATCCGGGGAATCCGCACTGCGCCTCGTCCACCGCGCGTGTCTGGTTGATAGCCCGCACATCGTGGGGGGTCAAGGCAAGCACCATCAGCCCCTGCGTTCCATCGGTCACCGCCACAAAGGGCAAGTCCGCCAAGGACAGGTTGCGACGACGGAACATCTTGTCTGTGACAGGCACATAGCTCCCGTTGCCATAGTTGGCCACGCAGAGAAAGTAGCTCTCCGGAGTTCGATCTGGGAAAAGAGGCGCGGGGTAGTCAAACGGGCGCATGGGGGCGGCACTCTCGCGGGGCGTCAGCGTCACATCAAGCGCGGCACCTCCCTGAGAGAGAGCCAGCGTCACCGCGAGCTTGAGAGCAGCGGATTGATTGCGCGTCACCACCAGATCGTAGGTCAATGTGTCCTGCGCCGCGCCGGGCTTCATGTCCGTGACCACGCCGCCACCCACACCACCACTGCGGTCGTTGGCCTCTGTGCGCGGTGGTGCCACGCCCTTCTCGTCACACAGCACAGCCACGGCAAATGTCTGCGGAGCCGAATGAACCCACTCCCGGGGATAGTAGCTCTGCGCCACCCGCCGGACCGGCTGTCCAAGCTTGGGATCCGCATCGTTCAGACCGATGGCGAAGCGGAACCGGAGACCATTCTGCGGACTCCGCAGAATCGGGAAGTGCTCGAGGGGCATGGACAGCTCGACTGCGTAGCCGGGCAATCTCCCCTCAAGAATGGGCAAGACAGCGATCTGCACACCGGAGAAAGGCTCCCCTTTCGGGTCGCAGGCAATCTCCCGCCCCTTTGGCGCCAGGTGAAGTCCCACCTGCACGCTGCCGAGCCAGAACTCCACCGAATCGGCCTCCCACCACTGCTCCGCGGATTCTTCGCCGTGGGCCACATTGTCGTCGCGCACGCGGACATACACATAGAGCCGTTCGTCATCCCACATCAAGCGCGCGCCGGCCGAGCAATTGGCCTCGCCATTGTCTCCCGTCCAGGGGAGCCAGATGGTGTTCCCTCGCTTCCAATCCTTGTCGCTGCCATCGATCGTCACGGGCTGGGACACGCGCAGAGCACGCACCTTTTCCTCCTTGGACGCACGCGCGTTCGGGTCATCCTGGCGCCAAACCGTGCCTGTCCGCTTGTCCCGCACGGACAGCAGCGCGGTCTGGGAGTCCACCGTGACCTCCAACGCCTCGCTCTCCATCACCCAGGCATCGCCTGCACGTCGCACGTCAGCCGCGACGAAGCTCGCCAGTAGAATCCCGGCTGCCATGAGCGTCTGTTTCATCGTTATTCCCTCGCGGTTTTCGAATCTTGGTATGTTGGAGACTGCCTCCCCCTCCCCGAGCGCAGACTTCCAGCCTGCGCTCGGGGAGGGGGAGGAGCGTTATCCTGCATATCATCTCAAGAAGAGCAATCTCTCGCTCCACCG
>JAGLDW010001244.1 GCA_023145395.1 Lentisphaeria bacterium
GGATCGGCGACCATGAGCTTGTCCAGCATGTACCAGACGGCGGTCTGAAGCTGGCCGTAGCGACCGCTTTGATAGCGCGCCTCGGCTTCCTTGAAACGGGGATCCTCGCGCTTGTGGAAGTCGATGCCGAGAAACAAGCCGGTCCTCTTGGCCGTCTCGATCATCTCATGCGTGTCCTTGACCGTCGCGGCCGTGGGTTTCGGCACGACCACATCGAGGCCCGCGTTCAGGCAGTCGATCGTGGGTCCGGCGTGGATGTGGTCCGGCGTGTTGATCTGGGCCGCGTCCAGCTCCACCTTCTCCAGCATTTCCTTGTGACTCGAGAACCGGCGGTCCTCCGGAATGTTGAACTTTTCACAGAACCAGGTGCGATACTCGTCGTTGGGATCCGCAACCGCCTGGATGTCGAGGATGCTCGTGAAGTCGCTGCTGTAGTAGAGATGCTGATAGATCTCCCGCACTACGGAACCCACACCGACGACACCGACACGCAACTTGTCCATTGCTCAACTCCTTGCTCGTGACACGGTAACTCATACCCACAAAATGTGGACGCTTCGATCCGCTCGATTTTCAAGTGGTACGCTAGTGGCTGACCCGGCAAAGACAAGCAACCGATTGGTTTGTTTCAGCGTGTTTCCCGACTCGCCCGGAACATCCCCATTCTCGAGACATGCGAATGCGTGTTTGTCAGGAAAACAGGCTTGCCTCGACACGTTGTTTTCCCGACACGGCGAGGGTGCGACTTGGTTGTGCCACCAGTGTTGCCGCACGGCGCATGGTCGCTATGGCAGCGAAGCGGCAACATTCGCAGGGCTCGGAATTCCCGTCCGCCCCACTAGTTTGCTTCGCGTGACGAAGGCCTCGTTTTCTCGGACTTTCGCTCCATCGCCAGCAAGGCGGTGGCGACGACGAAGACCAAAATGTTCCTGGAAAGGATTCTGCGGATGAACTCGCTGGAACTGAAGCGGACTGTCGCACTGGATGATTCGTGGGACGTGATTGTTGTGGGCGGTGGTCCGTCGGGTTGCACGGCTGCGACGGCGGCGGCGCGCGAGGGTGCTCGTACGTTGCTGATCGAGGCGACGGGCGCGCTGGGCGGCATGGGCACGCAGGGGCTGGTGCCTGCCTGGTGTCCGTTCAGCGACGGGGAGCGAATCCTGTACGGCGGTTTGGCCGAACGGGTGTTCACAGAGTGCAAGGCGGGCATGCGGCATGTGCGAGACGAGGCCATTCACGGGCACATCCACCTTGATCCTGAATTGCTCAAGCGCATCTACGACGATCTGGTGTGCGAGACGGGGGCGGAGGTGTTGCTCCACACTATGCTCTGCGACGTGAACGTGGATGAGCAAGGCGGTGTGACCTCGATCCTTGTGGCCAACAAGGCGGGACTGCATGCCTATTCCGCCAAGGTGTATGTGGATGGAACGGGGGATGGCGACCTGTCTGTTTGGGCAGGGGCGGAGTATGAAACCGGGGATGAGAAAGGCGTCTGCCAGCCCGCAACGCATTGTTTTGTCCTGAGCAATGTGGATGCCTACGAGTACCAGCATGGGCCCAATCTATACGCTGCGAACTCCGCAAGTCCGGTCTGGGCCATTCTCAAATCGGGACGGCACCCATTCGTCAAAGACGATCACATGTGCACGAATCTGATTGGACCCGGCACGGTGGGATTCAATGCGGGGCATATCTGGGATGTGGACACCGCCGATCCGCGGAACATGACTGCCGCGATGATGGAGGGTCGCAGGATCGCGGCCGGTATCCAGGAAGCGCTTGCCGAGTTCCACCCCCGCGCCTTTGCCGGTTCGTACCTGGCTGCCACGGCGCCGCTGATGGGAATCCGCGAGACGCGTCGGATTGTCGGCGACTACGTGCTGACGCAAGAGGACTACTTCGCGCGCCGGTCGTTCTCGGACGAGATTGGTCGCAATTGCTATGCCATTGACATCCACACTGCGAAGGATGAAGTGGAGAAGGTGAAGCGCGAGCAGAAGATCGTGGTGGCCGGTCGCTTCGAGCGGTACGCTCGGGGGGAGTCCCATGGTGTGCCCTATCGCTGTCTGCTCCCAAAGGGGCTGCGCAACGTGCTGATCGCGGGGCGTTCGATCTCGACCGATCGCGTGGTCCAGGCGAGCACGCGGGTGATGCCCGTGTGTCTGATGATGGGCGAGGCGGCGGGGATGGCGGCGGCGCACGCGGTGGAGTGTGGTGGTGATGTGCGCGCCATCGACGTGCAGCAGTTGCGGCACCGGCTGCGCGAGGAGGGTGGCTACCTGCCGGAAGTCTAGATCGGACAGGTCGACTCTTCCTCATGGCATGCGGCCGCTCTTGTCCTTTTCCTTGCGCCAGCGATACCAGATTGTCTCGTTGCTGCCTTTGGGATAGATCTTGCGCTTCACTACGCGGTAGAATTTGGCGAAGGTGCGAAGCCATGTGAAGCCGACGTGCGAGCGGGTTGCCATGCTGCGCTCTTCGTCTGTCATGCAGTCTGGCAGGAAGTCCCGTTTGTGTTTGAACACGTGGTAGACGTCCTCGGTCACGAGCTTCGTGAAGAGCCATGTGTTGAGGGCGCCCAGTGAGCCGCGTCGTGCGGGCAGGTGCAGGGAGACCTGATAGTCGAGGACGCAGGGGGAACCGTCGGGTTGAACTAGGATGTTGCCGCGTTTGTTGGTGTCGATGTGCACGACATGGCGTTCGTGGAAGGACTGGAGGATGGCAAGCAGACGCTCGAAGAAGTCGCGGGGAAGTTTGGGGGGCGCGTCCTGCTCCAGTTCATGGAGTGTCTTGCCCTCCACGTACTCGTGCCAATAGCCTCGCGCTCCTTCGCGTGGGCCAAGCCTGGGGACTCCCTCTAGCCTATCCACGCATTTGTATACTCTGTGCTCGTGACGGGACATCCAGGCCGCCAGCGGACGAAGCAGATAGCCACCAAGAAAACGGAAGTCGCTTAGTTTGAGAACATAGCGATTCTCTTTCTCGTTCTTGTAGAGCACATTCACGGAGAAGATATCGTCCTTGAGGATACGTTCGAAGCGATAGACGCTTTCCCGAATCTCCTTTTTCTGCGGGTATCGTCTGAAGTCCCCGCCCTCGATATGTCCTTCGTCTAGGTCCATGATGAATCCAGGCTATGGGTTTTCCACCAGTTCTCCGGGCTCTGGCTTTGTTTTCGTGTCCATGAAGATGTTTCCGCCATAGGTCGAGGCTGTTTTGCCTGGGCGCATCTTCTCCAACATGATGTTGCGGATTTCGCACTGGTCTGTGGTTATGCTCAAGCAGGCGCGGGTATAGCCATACCCCTCTGCTTTGGTGTAGAAATTGAAGACCAGCCGTTTTCCGGACTGTTCGGGTTTGACCTCGAAACGTCGTTCGAGCTTTCCCTTGGTAATGGCCTGGTCGGCGGTTTGCACGAGCACAGCGGCCTTCGCCCCGGAGACTTTGTCCAGATCGAAGGAGAGTGTGTACCAGCCTGCGATGGGCGGCACGATCGTTTCCTTGAGCGTGCCATCCCACAAATTCCAGACTCGGACTCCTGCGCCTGCTGACGGCACGGGAGAGGAGAGGGCATCCGGAAGCTTCAGGCTTTTCCTGATCTGATTCGCGAGGATCTCGGCGACAATGGTGTAGCCCTTTGGGTTGGGATGCAGTCTGATGAGGGGTTCCCAGCCATCGATGGCGCGAATGGGTTTCTCGTACTCCACCCAGCTGACCTTGCTCGCGGAGAACGCGCCTTCAGCCATTCTTCTTCGCAGGATGACATTGGTGGCCGAGTTTGTCTGATCACGCAGGGGATTCTTCGTGTAGCACGGAAGAATGCTACCGAGGAAGACGTGTCTTACGGCTGGTTTCGCCAGTAGGAGATTGACCAGTTCCTCGATCTTCGCGGCGGATCGTTTCGAGGTGGGCTCCACCTTGTCGGCGCTTTTCACGCTGTTGTTGTTTGTGCCGATGAGGAGGGAGTAGTAGGGGCAGTTGGGGATCTGCTTGATGCGGGCGATGACCCGGTCGATGCTGTTTCCGCCTTCGCCTGCATGGCTGTAGCCGTGCACGGCAGTGTGTGTGCCGACGAAGGCGAGCGTGGGGATATGCTCCAGCAGGTATTTTCGCCAGTAGTCGCCGTGACCCGCCCAGGTGATGCTGTCGCCGATCATGCAGAGCGGGACCTGGTTGGGCGTAGTATGGGTTCCCGCTGTGTCGAAGGTGATGGTTGGCAGCGTGCGGGCCCGGGCGGTGTCCGCCGGTGTCAGGTCTCGTGGAATGAACTCGAACACGCTCGTCTCTCCCGTGCGAAGAGCACCCTGCCAGACCTGATGGTCCTTCCATGGCCCCCACAGGCGCGCCGTGCCGGTGATTTCCAGCACGCTGTCATTCTTGCCGAAAAAGACAAGGCGCCCGCTGGTGGCTTTGCAGGGCACCTCGTGGAGCATGCCTCTTCCGGTCACGACCTGCTTGACCGTTGGCGAGATGATGCCGTAGAAGGCGGTCTTGTCACCCGTGTAGTCGATCGTGCAGCGCACGCGGTCCGGCAAGAACTCCCAGGTGATGGTGCCTTGTTTGCAGGTGCCGGACAGTTTGTTTCCCTCAACGGAGATGTTCTCCAGCTTGGTGAATCCATCACCGGAGAGATAGAATCCGCCGGGTGTCTTTCCCGGCAGCGCCAGCAGTTCCGCCCCTTTGTAGGCGAGGCGTTTGACGAAGCCGTTGGCGGCAATCTGGCAGGTGTAGGCGGCACCAGTCACCGTGTGCTGTTTCCCATCCTTTTGAAGGATGACATCGGCGGTGAGGGGCAAGGCGGCGGCGAGGGTCAATAAAGACATGATCTGCTTCACAGTTTCGATTCCCCTATTCTGAACTTCAAGGACGGCCAACTACATACTTTCGAGAACGCCGATGGTGAGTGTGCCGAGACCGTCCTTGAGGATCGCGCGGACTCGCGAGCACAGCTCCATCCGAGCGCGTCGGACCTTCGCTTCGGGGGCGGAGGCGACGGGGCAGGTGCGGTAGAACCGGCTGAAATCCTTGGCCAAGTCGAGGAGGTAGCCGGCAAGGCTTGAGGTGTCCAGATCCGCCGCCGCCTTCCGGACGGTTTTTCCGTACAGTCCACAGCGCAGGGCAAGTGCCTTCTCCTCCTCCGCGCCCAGCGCCGACCAGTCGGCGTCCCCAGTGGATGCCTCGTCGCCTGCCTTGCGCAGGATCGAGCAGATACGTGCGTAGGCGTAGAGGACGTAGGGGCCCGTGTCCCCCTCGAATTTGATCGAGGCCTGCGGGTCGAACATGATGGTGGTCTTGGGATTCACCTTGAGGAGCATGAACTTGAGGGCGGCCATGCTGATGGCCGTGGCCCGTTCCTCGAGGTCGTCGGGAGC
>JAGLDW010001245.1 GCA_023145395.1 Lentisphaeria bacterium
ACCATGCCGTAGGCCATATGGGTGAGATTGTCGGCCCATTCGTAGCCCAGCGCCTTGAGGATCGCGAACAGCACGCGGAAGTGGTAGATCTGCTCGTCTCCCACGACCCAGATTTGCCGCGCGGGTTCGTAGTCCTGCTGCTTGAGCAAGGTTGTGCCGATATCCTGTGTGACGTAGACGCTGGTGCCATCGCTGCGCAGGACGACTTTGGGATCCAGCCCTTTCTCCTCGAACTCGATGACCGTGGCGCCATCGTCCCGCTTCTTGAAGACTCCCCGTTCGACTCCGTCCTGGATGATGTCCTTGCCCAGCATGTAGGTCTGGCTCTCCAGGTAGGTGCGGTCGAAGGTGATGCCCATGCGGTCGTAGGTCTCGGCAAAGCCGTCGAAAACCCATTGGTTCATCATGCCCCAGAGCGCGCGCACTTGCTCGTCGTCTTGCTCCCAGGCAATGAGCATGTCCTGGGCGGCCCGCCCAATTTCCGTCTGCAGAAAAAGTTCGTCGGAGCTTTTGTCCGCCAGCGCTGGCTTGTCGGCGCGCAATTTCTCGAGCTGTCCGCGCAGCTCGGAGTCGAACTTGACGTAGTAGTTTCCGACCAGGTGGTCGCCTTTCTTCTCTGTGCTCTCGGGGGTTTCATCGTTGCCGAAACGCTGGTAGGCGAGCATGGATTTGCAGATGTGGATGCCGCGGTCGTTGACCAAGTTGATCCGCGTGATGTCATGCCCGACGCGTTCGAGCAGTGTCGCGGTCGCCATGCCGATGGTGTTGTTGCGCACATGCCCGAGGTGCTGGGGCTTGTTGGTGTTCGGGGCGGAGAACTCGATCAGGACCCGCTCCCGCTCGGCTTCGGGCAGCACAGCGTCCTCCATCAACGCAGTTTCATCGCCGATCGCAGCCTCGAAGAGCGCTCGCGGCACAAGTGTCACATTGATGAACGCCTTGACGCATTCCGCCTCCGCGATGTCCGCATGTGTCTGTAGATATTCCGCGCCCGCTGCGGCGATCTGCATGGGATTGCGGCGGAGTTGCTTGGCGAGCAGGAAGCAGTTGATCGTCAAATCTCCTGCGAACTCCGCAGGACAGAGGTCGGGGATGATTTCAACTCCCGCCGCATGGAACTCGGCGGCGAAGTGGTCCTGGAGATCCGTGATGAAGGCAAAGTCCATTGTGCTCTCTTTCGGGAATGTGGAAATGCGGGTTTGCGAGATCGACCAAAACATACCGCCTCCCGCTCTGTTTTCTAAATGCCACACACACACCATGGCGTGTCTCGCTTCCACCAATCCCCGCGAACTCCGCAAAGCAAAGACCAAAGCTCACCACGAAGGCACGAGGCACACGAAGGGAGGGCGAAGCTTCGGCTGAGCCGTGTCCCGCGAACTCCGCAAGGCCTTGTCTCATGGAGGGCGAGCGGCCCGCGAG
>JAGLDW010001246.1 GCA_023145395.1 Lentisphaeria bacterium
GCCCTCCAGCCCTCCAGCCCTCCATGGGATCGCTGTGAAACAACTTGGCGCTTCTGGTACGACCCCACATCTCGGGCTAAGGTCCTCGTTTCCCTGAATCGCGTCAAAACACATCAGAGGATACTCCATGGGCAATGCAACGAGAATCTGGCTGGTGCGTCATGGCGAAAGCCAGGCGCAGACGAAGGAGAGCGACGATCAAGTCAATCCGGAATTGACTGAGAAAGGTCGGACGCAGGCGATGGCGCTGCGGAAGCCACTCGCGGATCTGCATCCGGATTTGATTCTCGTCAGTCCGCTGCAGCGTGCGGTGGCGACCTTTGCGCTATCGGGCGTAAAGGCACCGTGCATGCGATTCGACAGTAGAGCCGCTGAGGGAAACTGGGGAATCCCCACGTTCTACGATGGGATTCTTCCCGTCGTCACTCCCCGCGAACTGGCTGAGGCGGATGTGCACGATGCTTGGCAAACACCTTCGGAAATCCGTGCGAAGGACTTGTTGGACGATGTGCGGAAAGGGGATGCCGAACGCGTTCTCGTGTTCGGCCACTACGGCATCTTCGCGCGCATTTTCATGGCGTTTTGCGAGATGGACACGGCGGACCATTCCCTCCTGGCCATGATGGGAAACACCGCCATCTCGTGCCTTGAATACTCCAAAGACGACCGGCGGCGTGTCTGGTTCTGGAATGTGCATCCCCACTCGCTTGCGCCTCGTCAGGAACCAAAATGAACAGCAGCAAAATGTAGAGAACTTTCCGCGCGGACCCTTGCGGCAGAGCCGGAAGGGTCCGCGGCGCTTGTGATGTCGAGCAGTGTCATTTCATTTTGCGGAGAATCCCCCCGAGCAACTTCGCCCCAGCATCTCCGGGCATTGTGACATCGGCGAGAAGAAGACCCTCGACCACGCGTGTCTGCACATTCTTCAGCAGAAACTCCTTGATTCCCTTCAACTTCTGACTTTCCTTTGGCACCATGAGATAGAGAGTCCGCGCACTGTCCAGAAGATTCTTTGTCGCCAGAGCCGCCTTCTCCTCCGTCGGCGCCAGAATGAGTTGCAGCGCGAGATCCTCCTTCATCTCGCCCCGGAAACGCACCCAGGATATGAGTTTCATCCAAGGGTTCTTGGCGAGCTCTTCCGGCCCCATCTCGAACAAGGCCACGTCCACGCCCCAAGGCGATCCCGCGAGATCTTTCGCAATCGCCGCGCGGTCCTCGGACATCGCGAAGTCATCCGTCACATAGGACGAGATGTACTCGTCCACCAGTTCCGGCCGACCGATGGCAACCGTGCTGTCATCCAGGAGCGCGGCGAGATTGAATTCTCCGGGCCGCTTGTCATCGGCTAGCATGACCGAAAATGGAACCTGTGGACGCATGGCCACTTGAGCCGTGTCGATCTGCATGACCGCAGTGCGGATTGTGTCCAAGTCAAAGTCGCCTTTCAGCACGATGACGGCGTGATCCTTCTTCAGCACTCCCACCCACACCTCCTTCACCGAGTCCAAATCAATGCCACTCCATGTCTTGATCGTCTGGAAAAACTCCTGCTGATCTCCCACTTTGTTGGTCAGAAACTGCTGGAACACGGGAAGCGTCCGCAGTTTGTCCGCATCCACGCGAATCACGACCCGAGTCTTTGCGGGGAAGCTGGTCGCGATCTCGCCGGCGAGTGAGGCGAGGGGGAGCCAGGCGGCGAGAGCCAGTAGAGCTAGAACATGCGATTTCATCGTTTGTGTCTCCTTTTCTTCTTGGAAGCGGTCCGTTCTGCACCATCGCAGACGGTTCATAAGGATATACACGGCTTTTGGCCGACGGGTTACACGGCTTGAAGCAGACTGTGCTCGAGAATACATTCACCGCACCTTGTCAGGTTCTTCTGGATGATCGTTTTACGCCGCCACTGGGCTTGTCCCGG
>JAGLDW010001247.1 GCA_023145395.1 Lentisphaeria bacterium
CGGAAACCCCTACTCCATGTCTCAATTTGCTGACTCCCTTCCCATCCAGGTTCTGCGCGACGCGCTGACGAACGCCCTGACCGACGGGAACGCCGCTGTTGTGACGGCTCCCACCGGCTCGGGAAAATCCACGCGGGTCCCGGTCTATTTGTTTGAGGACTGTGATATCCGGGGGCGCATCCTGGTTCTTCAGCCTCGCAGACTGGCGGCGCGCATGCTGGCGGAACGCGTGGCTCGCGGATTTGGCGAATCTCCCGGTGGTACGGTGGGCTACCAGACGCGTCACGAACGTCAGGTCTCGGCGGACACGCGCATCCTCTTTATCACCGAGGGCTTGCTGTTGCGTTTTCTGCTTGCCGATCCGCTTCTTCGCGGAACTGGCGCGGTTGTCTTCGACGAGTTCCACGAGCGCAGTCTCGACGGCGATCTGGGTCTTGCCGCCGTCCGCGACTTGGTCTCCCAACGCAGGTCGGACCTGAAGGTGGTCGTCATGTCCGCCACCCTCGCCGCCGAGCCTGTCTGCGAATACCTGGGCGGTTGTCCGCATCTGCACGCCGACGGACGGCTCCATCCTGTCGAGACCTCCTTCGTCAAGCGCACCGGCAAGGGGGAGATCTGGGACAGCGCCGCTCTTGCGGTCCGCGAGGTCGTGGCAGACGGTGCCCCAGGCGATATTCTGGTGTTCATGCCCGGCGTCTACGAGATCCGCCGGACGGAGGAGGCCTGCCGGTCCCTCGGCATGGGGGAACGCCTGGAGATTGTTCCCCTGTATGGCGACTTGCCCCCCGACCGCCAGGACGCGGCCATGCGTCCCTGCGAACTCCGCAAAGTCATTGTCGCAACCAATATCGCCGAGACCTCGCTCACGATTCCCGGAGTCCGGCATGTTGTCGATTCGGGACTTGCCCGCATCAATCGCTACGACGCGGGGCGGGGCGTCAACATGCTCGAACTCGCCCCCATCAGTCGCGATTCCGCCAAGCAGAGAGCCGGACGGGCCGGGCGGGAGGCGCCGGGCACCTGCCGCCGCCTCTGGAGTCTGGCAGAGGAGCACCGGAAGCCGGAACGCACGGCGCCGGAGGTGCAGCGTGTCGATCTCGCTCAGGCCATTGTCACGATCAAGTCTCTAGGCTACGGCAATCTGCAGGGCTTTCCCTGGTTCGAGAAGCCGGAGGCTGATTCGTTGGCGCGTGCCGAGGAACTTCTGATCCTGCTGGGGATTCTTGATGCCGGCGGCGAGACTCTGACCGAACTGGGGCGCAAGGCCGCGCGCATTCCCGCACATCCCCGGTTCGCCCTTCTCATGACCCTCGCGGACGAGGTGGACAGCTTCGGCGATGCCGCCTTGGCAGCGGCAATCCTGTCAGAACGTCCTGTGACATTGCGCGGAAAGCAGCAGACCAAGGCATTGCGCAAAGCGGCCGCCGAAGACGACTCGAGCCTGCAGTCCGACTTTCATGTCCTCATTGATTTGCTGTATCAGGCGAGGCGTGCTCGTTTTGATCGTGGCGCCTGCGAGGATTTGGGCATTCACGGAGGCGCGGCCCGAACAGTTTGGCGCACGGCGGACTTTTTCCTGCAGGCGGGGAAGCGTCTCGGATTTCGCACCGAGGCCCAGACCCACGATCCGGAGCCGCTCCTGCGCTGTCTGTTGCACGCGTTTCCCGACCGTCTCGCGCGGCGCAGGGATGCAGGCACGCTCCAGTGCGATCTCCGCGATGGACGCAAGGGGGAACTGGCGCCCGAGTGCACAGTGCGAAACGAAACCTTCCTGATTGCTGGACAGATTCGCGAGGTGGCTCAGAAGGGAAAGCGTCCGCGGGTGCAGATCTCGCTCGCCAGCGGAGTCCGCGAGCTTTGGTTGCTCGACGACTTCTCGAGCGCTTGGGACGAAACGGACGAGACGGTCTGGGACGAACGCAAGAGGCAGGTGGTGCGCCACCGTCGCCTCGCCTGTCTAGGAGTCGTGCTGGAAGACGACGACAGTGCACAGGTCGATTCTGACATCGCCGCGCGCATGCTGGCGGACCGCGTGGCCGATGGCCGACTGCGCCTGGACGGCTGGAACAAGGATGTCACGAACTGGATCGACCGTGTCAGGTGGGTCGCCGAGCAGTTCCCCGAGCGGACTCTGCCAATCTACGACGATGCCATGCTTCAGCGGATCCACATCGATCTTTGCCACGGCGCCACGCGCTATCGCGACATTCGAACCAAAAAGTGCCTGGACACGGTTCGGCATGTGCTGGAGTGGGACGACATCCAGTTTGTCGAGACCATGGCGCCCCCCGCCATCAAACTCCCCTGCGGACGCCGCATGCGCATCGAATACCGCCTCGGACTTCCCCCGAAAGGGAAGTCACGCATCCAGGATTTCTACGATGTGAAACAGAGTCCCCGGGTCGCCGGAGGGCGTGTGTCCGTGCTTCTCGAGATTCTCGCCCCCAACATGCGCACGGTGCAGATCACAGACGATCTGGAACGTTTCTGGCAAGAACACTACCCCCGCCTGCGCAAGGAACTCGCCCGCCGCTATCCAAAGCACGAATGGCGATGATTTGCTTTTTTATGGAGGGCGAGACTCCCGGCGAGCCGCGCATTGCGCACTCCGCAAAACACTCCCATGGAGGGCGAAGCTCCCGCTGAGCCGCGCATTGCGCACTCCGCAAAACAGAGGAAGATACAACCACGGAACACACAGAATACACGGAAATAGAAAAACTCACACGCGTTCGCAGGGCTCACTCAGGCCACAAAGGCGCAAAGGAAGGCAGGCGGCAGAAAAGGAGCCGTGGGTGGACGCGACCGAAGACCGGAAAAGAGCCAGGCTCTAGGAACTCGGGTCCTTATATCAAGCAATCGCAAAGCAGGTATATTGCGATATCAAGGAATGGTCCTGAATCCTGCATCGATGAGGTACCTCAAAAGTGGGCGAGGA
>JAGLDW010001248.1 GCA_023145395.1 Lentisphaeria bacterium
AATGTTCTACCGGACGAGGTGGTGAAGGTTGAGCTCTTCCCGCTTCATTACCGTAACTACTCTGTGGTTCAGACAATATCTTCACCCGTATCTGTCGTCCAGAGAGATCTTATGAAGGATATAGTCGCGCAACTCGATGGCCGTTTCACCTATCTCGATTTCGGACGGGGCCGGATCACAGAACGAGCCGAATCGAAGGCCAACCAGTGGGTGGAGAAGGACGGAGTTCCGCTGGTGCTCCGCTCCGCCTCTCACCCTAGCGTTATCTCAGAAAGGAAACCGCTAGATGGGTATCAAGCATGTCTTCTTAAGCATCGCTGTTTCCGCGATACTCCATGCCGTTTCGGCACTCGGAGACATTGCTCCCGTGGTGCCGGCAGCACACGGACTTCTGTGCATTGACGAGAGCAAGACAGTCGAGATGCGGTCCGAGCGCGTGTCGATCGTCCTATTCGCCTCGCATGCCGAAGTCTCTGCTGTCTTCGAGATGCGAAACACCGGCGAAGAGGCCGCCGTTACTATCGGGTTCCCCAGTCCCGCTGCCAGGACGCTCGAAAAGGGAAGGCCTGCGTGGTCCGGCGGCCTGCAAGACATGGAAGTGGAGGTCAACGGCGAAGAGATGGCCTTGCACAAGCCAGTGGATGACAACGAACGCTACGCCAATCCATTCGTCACTTGGTCACAGACGTTTCCAGGCAGGGCCACGACTCGAATTCGAGTGTCCTACTGGGTTTCAACGCACACCGGCAACAACAAGGCGGATGGTTCTGAGAGGGTGAAGAACTTCCAATACATCCTCCTCACCGGTGGAGCCTGGCGGGGAGCTATCGGTCACGCGACAATCACAGTTGATCTGTCTCATCTTGCGGCCCCGAACCTACACGCATATTGGCCCTTTGGTTTCACGTATGATGAAACGAAGATGACACTGCGCTGGGATCTGCCGGAATTCGAGCCCACCCCGCATTTCCTTGATGAGATCGGCATCCGCTACACAGATGGACCCGGTCCCAAGGGATACACACAAGGTGCTGACCTCACAAAGCTGTCAGGACCCATATGGGAACCAGCCGTTCGCGCTATCGACTTCATCGCGCAAGACGCACAGACTGAGATCCCCGACCGCATCGCGTTGCTCTGCAAGTTCGAGAACTGCACGTTCCGGACTATGAACCGCACCCACTGGCGCATCCAACAACACGTTTACAGGGTCATCAGACAGCTTGGCCAGCAGATGGTTGGGAAGGAGAGCATCGCCGGGTTCACCTGGCGAGAGGGCGGAATACTGGGCCGTGCTCAATGTCGGGGATGCTTCGACGCCTTTCTCCAGCAGCTTGCCACTGATGCGGGCACTCAATCACTACTGGCGGGATGACAAAGGACGATATGTGTACGTTAAAGCATATGACAAACGCTTGATGGAGGAGTTGAAGTCAGCGTGGCTGGAGAGCCGCCTAAAAGGGTACGACATACCTCTGCAGCAACCGCCTCCGACTCCCCGTGACCGCCGGGCGCCGTGAGCTGTTGCTCCCGCCGCTTCGCGTCACGATCCCGGCAGGAGAGCATGTCGTTCGGACTCAGAAGAAGAAAACCGGAAGAAATGACAGGATTTACAGGATGAACAGGATGGGGCACTAGGAATAGGATCCGGAGCGGAGACATGTCTTGGTTTCCATCCTGTCGATCCTGTTGATCCTGTCAAAGATTTTTGCCCAAAACAAAAACGGATTTTCCGAAAAAAGGACGGAGATTGACGCTCGTAACCTCGCGCCTCTCATCTCGCCGTTCGGGACCTCCGGGACCGAGGATGGTTTCCACAGATACTCGCTGTCCGGGACGTCCCGCACCACCATGTATTGCGGGGTTTGCAGTGGGCGGCTCACGGGCCGTTCGCTGTCCGGGGGTGGTGCTATTTCCCTTTGGCGATGCGGCGTTCGAACTCTTCCAAACCGATGCGGTCCATCATGTGCCCGATACGTTCCTTGGGACGTCCTTCCGCTCGGTAGACGGCGAGGACGCGCCGTACGAGTGCGAGTGCCTCCGCGGGGTCCTCAAGCAGATCCGCGACCACCGTTCCGAGGCGCGGTTTCTTGCCCATCGTTCCACCCGCCATCACGCGAATGCCCCTGGTCTCGGGCTGCCAGGCCTTTGTCGGGCAGAGCGTCGTGCAGGTGCTGCAGTTGATGCAGATTTTCTCATCGCGAACGTAGCATCCGTCCACCTTGCTGATGGCGTTCACGGGGCAGAACTTGACGCACGCACCGCAGTCCGTGCAGTCCTGGCTGCCCCACTTGGGAATGGTCACCCCCATGAAGCCGATGTCGTTCTCGCGGGCCTTGCTGCAGTTGTTGGGGCAGCCTGTGGCATTCATCTTGACCTTGTAGGGTGCGTCCGTCGCGAAGTGTTCGCGATCCAGTTCCCGCGCAAGCGTTTTGGTGTCGATGGCGCCGTAGCGGCACCAGGCGTTGCCGGGGCAGGCGCAGACGATGCGGACCCTGTTGCCTCCGGCGCCCATGGTCACCCCACCCTTGCCAAGCTCGTCGATGGCTGCGTCTCCGTCAGCCTTGGCGATGCCATGGATTTCGACTCCCTGGCGGGTGGAGAGATGGACTTTGCCCTCGCCATACTTTTCGGCCACGGCGATGATGGTTCGCAATTGCTCGGTGGTGAGGTCTCCACCGACCACTCTGAGGCGAAGAGCGCAAAGCTCGGGATTGCGTTGTTTGACGATTCCCAGCTGGGCCATTGAGGATCTCCAAGATTGCTGTGTACAGAAACGCGGTTGAGTTTGCCGACCCTATGTATAGCGCCTGCAAAGGTCTTGCGCACTTTCTCTTCAGGCGGCATCTTGGAAAAAACTGTGAAAAGGCAGGATTCAGGATTCAGAAGTCAGGAGCCAGGACTCCGCTGAGCGGGATCGAGCTCACCATCACTGCTTTGAGCGGTCCAAGCGCCACATCGTTTTCAGTCCCATCACGAAACGTCTGTATTGCTGTAATAGACTATCGGCCAGCTTCTTGGAATAATCTGAAATCAACAATCTGAAATCCACAATGTGAGTTTCAATATGTCTCATGCCCCCGAGAACCTGCTGGTTCTGCTGTGTGACCAACTACAGCGAAATGTGCTGGACATCTATGGAGGGCGTGTGCCGACGCGTGCCTGGTCCGCGTTGGCGGAGCGGGGAGCAGTGTGCGAGAGAATGTATTG
>JAGLDW010001249.1 GCA_023145395.1 Lentisphaeria bacterium
GGTCATCGTCTGTGACCTCAAGAACAACGGCATACTCTCCAGCCTCAGTGAAGGTCCACGTGACAGCAGATCCTTCGCGATCTGCTGCGCCATCGCCATCGAAATCCCAGCGGTACGAGAGAATCTCGCCGTCTGAATCGTAGCTTTCACCTGCATCGAAGGTGATGGGTTGCTGGGGCTGTGGAGACAGCGGCTCGTACGAGAAGCGGGCTTCAGGCAGGAGATTCCTGACAGTGACTGTCTGCGTTGTCGAGTCGGTGAGGTCGTCGTTGTCGGTGACAGTGAGTTGAACGGCGAACGTTCCTTTGTCAGTGAAGCGATGATTGGGATTGCGGTCAGTGGATGATGAACCATCGCCAAAATTCCACTGCCAACTGCTGATGGAGCCATCTGGATCAGAGGACGAATCAGTGAACTGAACGGTATTGAGGCTGGACGGGGAGAATGGAGAAAAGCTAAATGCCGCGTTGGGTGATTGCTTCGCGCCAATGTTCACTGTCTTCGTCACCGTTGCCGTGGCACCGTCATCGTCGGTCACGCGGAGGGTTACGCGATGAGAGCCGGCTGACGAGAACGTGTGTTCGATGACAGGATCGCCAGTTGTTGAGTCGTAATGACCATTCGAGCTCCAATCCCAGGCATACTCGACGATCTCATCGTCAGCATCAGAAGAGTCCGAGGCATCAAACTCGATTCGATCGCCTGTGCGGGGTTCCACCACAAGGCGTGTTCCGGTTGATGATAGGGCTTGCCAGGTGAAGGTGGCGGTGGGTGAATCGTTGGGGGGGAGGATGGCATAAACGTCCCAGAGAAGGACCGTGCCGTCCGATGAACCCGAGGCAAGGGTTACACCGGCGGGGGAGAATGCAACGGAATAGACATGACTCGTGTGACCGGTGAGAGTGCGAAGCAGGGTTCCCGTCTTTACATCCCAAAGCGTGATCGTGCCATAACGTGACCCCGACATCAGCGTCTCGCTATCAGGCGAGAAGGCCACCGACCATACAAGACTCGCGTAGCCGGTGAGGGTGCGGACCAGAGTTCCTGTCTGTGCATTCCACAGCTTGATCGTGCCGTCCCATGATCCCGAGGCAAGCGTCTCGCCATCAGGGGAGAAGGCCGCCGAGAACACGTAGCTTGAGTGTCCGGTGAGCGTGCGAAGCAGGGCGCCGCTGGACACATCCCAGAGTTTGATCGTGTTGTCCAACGACCCCGAAGCCAGTGTCTCTCCGTCGGGGGAGTAGACGACGGAACGGACACCGTTCGTGTGGCTGGAGAGGGTGCGAAACAGGGTTCCCGTCTGTGCATTCCACAGCTTAATCGAGTCGTCATCTGTTCCCCCCGAGGCGATGGTCGCTCCGTCGGGGGAGTAGACGACGGAACTAACACCGTTCGTGTGTCCGGCGAGGGTGTGAAGCAGGGTTCCTGTCTGTGCATTCCACAGCTTGATTGTGTTGTCCCATGATCCTGAGGCGATGGTGGTGCCGTCGGGGGAGAAGGCGACTGAATAGACATAGTGTGTGTGTCCGGCGAGGGTGCGAAGCAGGGTTCCCGTCTGTGCATTCCACAGCTTAATCGAGTCGTCATCTGTTCCCCCCGAGGCGATGGTCGCTCCGTCGGGGGAGTAGACGACGGA
>JAGLDW010000125.1 GCA_023145395.1 Lentisphaeria bacterium
GCACTTGGAGGGCGGTTGCCCTCAACCGCCGTGTCCCCACGTAACTGAGGCGTTACCTGCCAAAGACCGGTGCAGTGGACGTCTACAGCAGCTGGGCGTAGTCAGTCAGGCGGTGGAACGTGATGCGGTTGGAGTCATGGAAGTTGTGCGCGCCACGGTAGGCGGTGCGCACCAGATAGAGGATGTCGGCTCCGTCGAACTGCCAATCCACGTACTGGAAGCCGGTGAGGCGCCGGGACATGTCCCATTCCAGTCCGCTTTCGTCACGCAGGAGTTCATGGACGACACGCCATGTATGGAGATCGTGGGAGGCGCAGAGCGCCAGGACATTGCGCTGGGGAACCTCCGCGGGATCCATGCTTGCATTGGCGAGTGTCAGATAGAGGCCGCAGGGCTGGCAGTGGCGGATGCTGAACTTGGTGATGCCGCCCGGAAAATCGATGATGCGCTCGAACTCGGCCTTGGTGCCGTCTGCGGAAATGCGCACGACAGCGGCTTTGTCCAGCTGCGGATCGGACTGCAGTCGCAGAATGTTGAGGAGCTGCCCGTCGGGCGCCAGCACCATATTGCCCTCGAGCCAGCCAGCATTCACCACCGGCTTCCAGTCGTCAGGCAACCAGGCAGGATCAAAAGCGAGCTTGTTGGTCATAGTCCAGCTGTCGGCGTCGAGAAGATCGGCGTCCTCCGGCACAGAGAGGACTAGGGACTGGAAACCTGGTCCCCACCGTGCGTCGCGGCAATCCTCGAAGGCGCGCCAGAGCCGCCCAGCATGGCTGAGCACAGGCACCGGAGCGCAGTGGTAGTTGGGGTTGTCGTGGAAGAAGCCGCCTTGGTCCAGCAGGCCGCTCTTGCGGTCGCCAGCCCGAGTCCAGGTGAATCCGCCATCGTCGCTGCGCCGAATGACAATGGACCCGTACTGCTGACTCGTGCCGAGCAGATAGAGCGCCCCCCGATGAGTGAAGACGGAACTCCAATACTGGTTCATCACATGGGTGACGTTGACCCAGGTCTGCCCCTCGTCCTCAGAGCGGTAGACGCTGAGCAGCGCCTCTTCGCCCTCGTGGTTGCGGGGGCTTCCAGCGCCAAAATGGTCATGGGTGGCGACAAGAGCGCCATCGGGCGCGCGGGTGATGCTGGGGCTGCCCAGATAGGTGCGGGCCCGCTCAGGCTGGTATTTGACTTCGGAGTAGCGCATAATCTCCCCGCTTGAGCTGCCGCGGAAGGGATTTCGCGGCCAGTCTCGCGTGCAACTGGTTGGGATCCTGCCGCCCACCGCCTATTTGTAGACGTCCTTGGGATCGAAAACGCGTTCGCCGACTGTTTTCAGCTCGCCGCCTTCAACCCGCCGGAAGAAGCAGCTGCGGTATCCCACGTGACAGGCGGCATCGCCAACCTGATCGACCTTGAACACGACCGTGTCCTCGTCGCAGTCCACCAGGATCTCCTTGATCAGCTGGACGTTGCCGCTGGACTCGCCCTTGACCCAGAGCTTCTGGCGGGAGCGGGTCCAATAGGTCGCCTTTCCGGTCTCAAGAGTGAGCTTCCAAGACTCCTCGTTGATGTAGGCGAGCATCAGGACTTCGCCGGTCTTCCAGTCCTGGGCGATCGCGGGGATCAAGCCATCCGCGCTTTTGGAGAAATCGAGTTCCACCATAGTTCATCCCGTCCTTAGGGTTGGCGCGCACATATATCTATCGACGTCGTTGGCCACCATCACGCCGTAGTTCATACTACCGAGCCAGCCGGACATGATGATGCCGACGGATCCTGTGTGGTAGAGCCCCGGCACTTGCTTTGCCAGATCCATGCTGTAGTCCAGGCCTTTGAACTTGGTGCCGAAGGAGGCACCCTCCCGGTGCAGCGTGTAGCGGGCGAAGGTCCGCGGGGTGGCCGCTTCGGTGTAGTCACAAATCTGGCGGATATTCGGCACGTAGGTCTCGAGGGCGTTCAGCGTGTCCTCGATCAGGTCTTTCTTGGCGCTTCGGTACTCCGCCTCGGAGTAGTGCTCCCAGTCAGCCAGCCAGCCGTTCATGCTCGCGACGATGGTGTATTGATCGGTGCCCGGGCGAATCGCGGGATAGTAGACGGAGTAGGTGCGGCTGGTGACCTTCTTCGCGCAGATGGCGGTGGAGTCGAACTCCGGATGCGTGGACGTGAAGAGCAAGTCGCCGATGTCATCAAGCTTTTCCCCAGGCTTGATGCCCATGTAGACCTGACAACTGCTGTTGCTCAGCTTCACTTCGGCAAAGCCGTCGAGAAACTCCGGCTGGAAATGCTCGTCGCCCACCAAGTCGTGGACCGTGGAGAGAAGATTGCCGTTCGAGACCACGGCGTTGGCGCCGATCTCGCGCCCGTTGATCACCGCGCCAGCCACCCTGCCATTCTCGACCAGGATCTTGTCGACGCGGGCTCGAGTTTCACAATCCACCCCATTTTCGCGCAGGGTTTCGGCCATCATGTCGAGCATGACATCCGTGCCTCCGAGGAAACTGTAGACGCCCTGGCTCATGAAGTTTCCGAAGACGATCCCATAGCTGATGGCGGGCTCGTCCAGGGTGGAGCCATTCGCATAGGTGATGGGCTCCATGAGCAGGCGCCAGACATCGGGACGGTCGGGAAAGAAGCGTTCAAACAGCTCCCGCGTCGTCTCGTTCTTGTCGTCGTAGTAGTTCATCGCCTTGAGCTCGGCGAAGAAGGCGTCGATTGTCTTTTCGGACACTTGGAACAGATCGCGGAGGTGGCGCGTGAAGTCCTGCATGTCGAAGGTGGTGTCAAGGTGGAACTGGGGATTGTCAAAGACAATGCGCTTGACCTGTATGATGCGGTCGGCGTACTCCTTCCCCCAGTACTTGCGCAGGCTTTTCTTCATGCCGATGGGGAAGCCGTGCAGCGCCACATCGAAAATGTGCTGCCCCCGCCGGAAGTAGGTGGCGAGGCCGCCGAGCTGAAAGTGCTGTTCCGCGAGAAACACGCTATACCCTGCGCACGCGAGACGATTGGCGGCGGTCAGGCCGCCGAGACCGCTGCCAATGACGACAATGTCATATTTGTCTTTCATCCAGTAGTCGCGTTCCGTGGCTGTGGGTGGGTTCGACTGTGCAAGTTGGAGCTCGCCAATATACTATGGCGTAGCTCTGTTCCAAACAGTCTTGGCTAGCGCAGAAAAATCGGGTTGGTGAAGGCGAGGACGCCGCTCCGGTCCAGCGGGTTGCCGCAGTGTCCGTTGTCGGGGTACGGCGCATCGTCGGCGTAGAGCAGTGCCAGTACCCACTGGCCCATGCCTCCGATCTCGATGGAGGCGTCCAACATGCTGCGTCCTTCGCCATCGAGGGTCCCGACAACTTCCCCTCCGCGCACGATGTCCACGCGTTCGATGGGGCGGCTGGACTGTGCTCTGATCTGAACGCGCAGCGCGCCTCCGTCCGTCCGAATGGTGTCTCCGGGCATGGCGTCGCCGATGGCGAGGTAGAGCAGGGCGCCGGGTCTGCGCGTGCAGAATACGCGTCCACGCCGCAGCGCGTCGATCACGGCTGGGGCGGTCAGACGTCCGTGTGTGTACAATCCCACCCGGCAACTTCCCGGCGGAAGCCAGACCGCATCGTGCCCGTCGGTCGTCCACACGCCCGTCAGCCGTCGACCCCGCGACAAGCGGTCGAACCAGGACGGCAAATCGAAGTTCTCCACGACGCGCACCTCGTCGGGGAACTCGTCCGCCACCCACCAGCTTCGGAAGTACCCCAGCGCCGGCTGACGCATGAGCGCCTCGCTGTGGGAAGGATGGTTGAGCTGGAGCAGGCAGGGATTGTTGCATTCACGCTGTCGGCGGATGACCTCGATCCACTGGGAGGGGCCAGGGTAGCGTTCGGCGCGGGCCCCATAGGGTAGGTGCGGCATTTCCGTGCGCACGTTCAACCCGTTGCAGTGGGTGAAGGGAGTGTCCACCTCCTGTCCCGGCATGCCGAGGAAGCGGCCGGTCTTGTTGAAATCCTCGAAGCCGTCATGGAACGCCTCGAGGGAATCGGACAGGAACATGTAGTGCAACCCCTCAGCGCGGGCGGCTCGGGCGTTGGCCGCGGGAGACTGCCCACCGTCGTTGTGAAAGGTGTGCGTGTGCTGATCGCCCCACACCCATCCGGAATCAGGTCTCAGTTGCCGCTGCAAGGGGAAATGCAGGCGTCGAACCGACCCCGGTCTCAGTTGGACGTCACTACTTTCCTGCCGATAGTCGATGCCGTGCTCGGCTCGGACCTGGACCCCGCCGGGAAGGGTGAAGAAACGGGCGGTTTCGCCCGCCATGGTGTCGGCGATGGCAAGTAGCTCTGGTCCCCGCCAGAGCGAAATCCGCCCATCCATGGAACGCAATGTCTCCGGATCCGTCAGCTCCGCCTCAACAATGGCATAGGGGAAGGGATTCTTCGGCCTGTCCATGAGCAGGGGCAGACCCTCGGCCACGGAGAAACGAAAGGCTCTCTGCGGTGTCGGCACACGCAGGTGGAAGAGACCGTGACGCCCCCCCGTCTGGATTTCGGCAGTGGTGTAGGCGCTCGGGGGACATCGCCACTCAAGCGTCTGAAGTTCGTCCCCCTCCCAACCGCCACGTGCGGCCGAACGCTCGATGAACCAGGCGTGAAGGGTGAAGAGCGGCAGTCCGGGAGGCACGTCGATCCAGAGATCGAACTCCTTCGCCTGCCCGTCCGCGACTCCCCCAAACAGCAGACGCGGGCCCTGGTTGGGAAAATGGCTGATGACACAGCCGGGCCCGGGAACGACAAAGGGCAGGGGAAGACCCTCGCCAGCTTGCATGCCCCGCGTGCCGCACGCAGAAACTGGCACGCGACGAATCCGCTGCCCGTCCGCTTCGAGAAGACAAGCCGTCGCCGGTTGGGCGCCAGTATTGACAAGGATGATTTCCGCCATGCTTTCTCCTGATCCGCACATCGCGCGAAACACCAGCCGCGCGGTGTCAGAACCTAGAGGGAACATGACGGCGATGCAAGAGCGGGAGTCCGTGCCGACGCCCACACATCAGAGCCGCGCAACGAAAGCGGTCCGGGCTTTGCACCTTGGGAAGCCATTTCTGTTCGTCGTGGCTCGTCCGACAGCTTCGAGGATTTTGGTGACAGACAGAAAGTCAGTGACACTGGGGCAGTCGCTCTCCCCCTCCACCCAGTTCTGAACACGTAAATCGTGTCCCAAGAATTTACTCATGTGGTGCGTGGGAGGCAGGTGGATCCACTTTGCTGTATCCCTGGTCCTGCGTTTGGCAATGGACCCAGATCTCTGACCACACATCGAACGAATCCAGGGATTCGATGGGAGCTCCCCCGCTGATCACCTCAGCCAGGGCGGCGAGAAACTCTGGTTCCGGATGCCCGTCCGCAATGGCGCGTTCCACATTCGCCTCCAGGGGCCAGTCTGGAGACCGTTTCCCCGCCCGCAGCAACTCTGCCAGTCTAGGCAAGGGCGACTGTCCAACATCGACTTGGTGGGCGTAGGCGTAAAACCATAGTTCGGCCAATAAATCATCCCCTGTCGGTTGTAACGAAAACGCCTTTCTCAGCATATTGATCGCTTCGTCTCGCCGCTCAACCACGAATAGCAGTTTGGCGTAGTTGCCAGAATCGACTGCATTTTCCGGTTCGAGTGTCATGACTTTTCTGTAAAAACTCTCTGCTTTCTCGTATTCTTTGCACGCGTCCACAAGGAAGCTTGCGTAGTTGCCGAGAGTAGTGGTGTTCGTCGGCTCAATCTCAAGGGATTTCTGAAACAGCTCTTCCGCTTGGTCGTAGTCCTTCCGCACGTATATGAGAAAACTTGCATAGTTGCCAAGGATGCGCGCATCTTCCGGGTCGAGGGAGAGGGATTCTTCAAACAGCTTTTCCGCGCGAGTTGGGTCGGTGTGAGCCCTGTAGAATGCGACTGCATATTCCCCGAGTGCCATCGCGTCCCTAGGTGCGAAACTAAGCCATAACTCGAAGTAAGGACGAGAGGTGTCAAGGCTGCCGCCTCGAGAGACGGCCATCCTCAGGCACACTATCGCTTGCTCTCGGTTGATCCGCGCCAGTCTCAGGATGAGTTCCCGCGCCTTTCTGTCATTCTTATCCTGAAGAGCTGTGTAGACTTCTCCAGCCAATTGGCCCTCTCCATCTCCGCAACGTACTCGAACGCGTTCCTCGATGCGGCAATACGCTTCGTAAAGCCCTTCCTGACGACGCCGGAAGACATAGGGTTCCTCGGTCAATGCCAGGCGCGGATGGTAGGGAATCTCGAGATCAATGCTGCCCAAATCCTCCCAGGCAGCGCACAGTTCCTTCCCAGCAGCTTTCCTGCGCTCAGCGTACAGTTCATCCTCCCCGACGGGGATCGGGCTGAGGATCACATCAAGACTTTCCGGATTGATACCCGATGCCTTCATGCGTCGCAAAAAACGGGCGGTTCCCTGGACATTCTGGCGATTGAGACCCATGACAAGCATGAGGCGGTCCCCGAGATCCCTGATGCAGATTCCGGATTCCTCGGAAAACCCCGTTCGCGAATCGATCAGTACATAATCGAACATCCGAGAATCGATAATTCGCTGTTTGAGAAGCTGCATGAGGGGTTGCCCGCGTCCCTCGCGGTAGAGACGAGGAAGATCAAGTTCGAGGAGGCGTTTCTCATAGTCCTCGTCGAGCGTGCCGGCAGGCATGATGTACAACGCTCCGTCATCGAAATTTCGGACTTCCTCGGGCACGGTGACAGGTTGCACGTAGGCACTGATGGCTGTTTCTGCATCAGGGACCGAAAAAGGAGCGTTCGTGCCCAGATTCAGAACATCTTGAATCAAGTCAATGAAGCCCGGCTGCGCTGGAGTCTTCTGCTCCGCTTCTTTCAGGTACGAGAGACCAGGTGCTTCGAGATCGAGATCCATCATCAGAACACGGAACCCACGACCGGCCAGTATGGTCCCCACATTGACCAGAGCCATGGTGCGGCCAACACCACCCTTAAAGGAATAGAAAGTGAAAAAAGAGGCATCACGACCTGGACGTGAAACGGGTGACAGACCGGGTAGGGACAGTTGTTCCGAAGAAGAACTGCCTACAGTATTGTTTGCTGTCTGCGTCATAGGTCCATCCGCTAAGCGTAGGCTGCTAGGCTGGGCTGTGCGATTCCTGGTACCATTTGCGAGCCAAGTGGGCGTCTAAACCGTCCGAGAACGGCATCAATCAAGGCATAGTCGGCCTCAGAGTTTCTTCCCGGCTCCGAGTCAAGATCAACCTTCTCATTGCAGGCGAATGCCTGCACGGCTCCACGCACAGCAGCTTTGTATTTCGGCAGGTTGGTTGCCAATTCACGACGTGCTCTTTCCCGCTCGGCAAATGACATCACCTCCCAGCACAGCGGCAGATAAACATCCATGATATCCTCAAGTGCCTGGGTGGCATTAGAAGGCATTTTCTCAAGCAAGTGAATGGCCGATAGCACATCGCGTTCTGCCAGAGCTGCGAAGGCGATTCCCGCGTAAGCGACTGGGTCACGGTCGAAGATCTCAGTCCAGAAACTCTCGTCGCGTTGCGTGCGCAAGTCTATCACTGCAGTCAGAAGGCGTTGGCGAGTTTCACACTCGAGTATGTCAAACACTTCTCCTCGGTGTGCGAACTCCGCAAGTTTCCCGCCAAGAGAACGGCGCTTTAGTCCGACGATGGTGCGCAACAAGGGAATCAACAGCTCGGGTTCCGCCGAGGATGACGATTCCGTATCGCCGCTTTCCGCAGATCCAGTCTCGTCCAAGAGTCTGCTCAAAAGACCGTTGATGGCACTGTCGAGGTTACGCCTGGCCGAGTCATCGATGTAGTGCTCCAAATCCATGAGAACATCCCAAGGCTGGTCATCCGGAAGCGCGACAGGGAGAGTCGATCGTTGCGCAAGGGACATCTCAAGCCAGTTGCCGACCTCGGCGCGTTCCATGGCATTGAGCTGTTCCACGGTGCCCCGCAGATGTTCAGGCATGTCAGTGCTGCTCATGAAGCCCACATTCTTCTATTCGACAATAACGAGTGGCAAACACAATCTATACGAGATTGCATCGCCATGCACAAGTTCTGGCTGCCCAGGCAAATGATTTGGGTTCGGCAGCAAGGGCTCCGTCAAACCGTGTTCCGCAGGCGGACACGTTGTGCGTACTGGTCTAAAATACGCGCAATTCCCGGCATCGGCAACTGTTGGCACCCGAAAGTCCCTTCGGTCGCACTCTGGCTCGTATACCAGGAGGACCCATGGAGTGTCCCTGTCAAGTCCACCCAACCCCAGTGCAGTGCGTATGGACTCTTTGGTCGAGAGTGGGGGAACAAAGGGATCTTCCGTTCTCTCAGGATTCCGGAACGTCGCCCAGATGACATGTCGCCCAAGCGGAGCATATTCTATCTTTGATGACGGGGAGCCCGAACGCGAGATTGCATGCCGACGAACCAAACGCTCGACACTCTCCATGGGCATGGTTGGGTTCTGATCTGAAATCCAACTGCACAGGCGACTCAACTCTGTTGCCCTGCCAAGCCGTTTTGGAGAGACACCAGCCAGCCTGGGACCACACAGTTTGTGGCCCTTGCAGACTTCGTCAAAGGCGGATAGAGAATCAACTCCGTTTTCAAGTTCCCGAGAAAATCCTGCCAGAAACGCGGGGAAATCCGTACAGGACAACAGCAGCTCACTTTCCAAGTTGGCCGCCAATTGCCGACACGACGGGTCCGAGCCGCTTTTCCACTGATCTAGAACGCAGTTAACTTGGTTTTGGACGTCTGTGGAGACCGCGTTTATCGCGCCACTAAAATCCATCGTCTACACCCTCCTATGGTGGCAAGAACATGCCCCTTCGCACGCTGTTTCCCCTCGGCAGAAACTGTTCTCCCGAACTCTTGATACAATCTCAAAGCTAGCTTTGGACAGGGCTGTATGCAAGGTAATATGCACAATTGTAATGTGCGGCTTTGAATTGTGAACACAGCCCGTCTCTCTGGGTGCGGAAAGACTCGGTGATTCAAGAGCACGAATCCGTGCTGCCATTTTTGCTTCCGTGGTGGATGGGCGATATGATGGGGCGCAGGTTTGGAAAAAATGCAAACAAGTGGGGCGAACAGAGAAGAGGAGAGGGAAAAATGTTTTCACTAATGCTGGCCGGGATAGGAATCTGGTGCCTGCGTGGAAAAAGGGTGCGGTGGGCGTATGCCATCCCTTCCGGGATGATACCCGGCGTGTTCCCGTTCTTCTTTGGCATCTTCGGATTCGTATTCGGTGCCCTCTTGCTTGGTTCCTACTTCCGGATCAACCTCCAGACCTGACCTTTCCCACCGTGACAACCGTAGCAGAAGGTGGCGGTCGGGGCGACGCGCCCTCCAGGATTCGCGGAGTTCGCAGGGCGCACTCCACGCAATTCGATCGTTATTCGAGGGCAATATACTCGGCTAGGATCTCGACGCCGCATAGCAGAGGCGGACGCCCGCGGCCCGCTATCGACCGACTCAGATCGATGCGCAACTGATCGCTCACTTCAATGCCTTTGAATTCGGCCGTCACGGATTTTCGAACCCCACCCGTTGCCTTGGCGATGTCAAAGCCGCTCAAGACTTTCTTGCCCTGAATCCGGACGTCGAACACGCGTTCACCCGGCGCTGCGCCTGCAAGCTCCGCAAAGTGAAGCCTGATGGTGTACGGGCGGGGGGGGGACTGCCTCTCTGGCGGCGCCAGTGCGGCTGTGGGCAGTGTGGGCGCGAGAGCATTGTTCGCAAATGCCGACACGGTCGCGCCAGCCTTTGGATCACGGGGTTTCATCACGAGCTGCAGGGAAAGACGAGTGATCCCCTCGAGACCTGACGCGGCGATCCAGCGGGGTCCGGTGGCTTGGTCGGAGGAGCTGCTCTCCAGTTGCGACATGTGCAGGCGCAGGAGCTTGGGCTTGTCAGCCGCGATGGAGACCGGCAGATCCGGAGAGGGGCCGCCGGCGCTGGGGACCTCGAGCCACAGCGTGCCCTTCGCGTCGCGTCGATTGCCGGGCGCGGCGAGATTGATGCCCACACGTTGAACCTCCGCAGGATATTCCGGAGCGGGGAGATGGTCGAAGCTCCAGCTCTCGATCCCGGGACTGCGCACATCGTCGTCGGGCATGTGGATCAACGCAAGGGATGTCTGATTCTGGTACGAACAGGTGCACGTGCGCGTGTAGTCGGGCACGTTCAGCACACCGTCCGCCACAATCATGTTGGAGGTGCAGCCAGACTTGAAACCACCGATGCTGACCGTTCCCATGTCGCTGCTGAGATCCACATAGCACCCCGAGGCCGACCGGAAGGTGAGCAGATTCTCGCTGGCCACGGCCGTGTTGCAGCCCTTGAACCGCACCCAGCCCATGGGGATGTTCTGCCCCGTCAGTGGGTGTCGGTAGACGCTGCGTTTGCCCGTGAGCAGATCAAAGGTCGCGGCGAGCTTGGACTTCACATTCCCCCCGCCGGTCTGGGTGATGATCTTGTCGTGATGGAGGATGCAGGGACCGGCGTAGCCTTCGTCGTTGCGCCAGAGAGCCTCTCCGGTGGCGCCGCGATACCCCGCCATGCCGCGCCCCGTTTCGTCACGGGCGCGATCGCCCGCCCGGGCACTCGCCACGAGCAGCACGTCGAACTCCTCGGAGTAGCCCAGCCACGTTCCCGATATCTTGTCTTCGGCACGCCAAAGCTCCCGCCCCGTGCGCACGTCCAAGGCGAAAACAGCCGCTGGCGACTTGGGAGCCGACCCGCGCCGCGCTAGAAGCGCCAGTCGCTTCGGCGACAGCCCGTCGATGCAATAAAGCCGGTCCTTGCCAACAACAATCGCATTGTGCCGGAAATTCCGCGTGGCCGCGCGCCGCCAAAGCTCTTTCCCCGTATGGCGGTCGAGCACCACGATGAACCGACTGCCAGCGCCGTAGCGGTTGTTGTCGGCAGTCACGACCTTGTCCTTGTCTTCGGCAATGTGGTACGGCGCCCCGCCGGCTATGAGCAGATCCTCATACACGCCGATGTATCCCCAGTTCGGTTCCTGCACATCCCCCAGAGCGGGGAGCCGCCACTGCCCAAGCGTCTCGCCGGTCGCGGGATCGAGCACCAGGCAGACGGCGCCAGTCACCAGATAGACGCGGTCTGTGGTGACCACAAAGTTCGACCCGTAGGCATTCGCCCCCGGGATGTGGCGCTGATTGTAGCTGCGGTCGTGGGGATCCGGGTTGTAGGTGGCGTTGTAGTACATGTCGAAGGTGTTCAGACTGGAAAACTCCCGCCTCCATAGAGGACGGCCGGTGTAGACGTCGCGGGCGCTCAGCACGCCGATGCCCTGGATGAAGAGCCGTCCGCCAGCGATCAGCTCCGGGGGACCGTGCCCATGGCGCGGCAGGACATCCGTGTGCGATGTGCCGCCGAACCACAGCAGTCCGAGCGGCGGACGGGGCCCGCGATCTCTGGAGCACACCGTGTTGGCCACATCGCCGTACTGATGGGTCCAGGGCGCCGACCCGGGGATCGAGCCCGGACGCTGGATCAAGGCAAAGCCCAGCGCTCGAGCGGTGCTGCACTCCACCCCGATTGCGGACTTCGCGCGTTTGAACAGGAGATCAGTCTGTCCGGACGCTTCTCCCGCCGTCACAAAGCAGGCCGTGCCCCCATAGGGTCGAAGGCAGTCGAACAGCCGTGCGAGTGATTCCGCCGCAGGTAGAACGGCAGATGCGCTTTGCTCCGATGTGATCAGACTGGCCAAGTATTTTGGCAGACGTGCGGAAACGATGTCACCGGTGACGATGGCCAGCCGCTTCCCATAGATCCCGGTGCTGATCCACTTCTGTCTCAGCGGGGAGATTTTGCTCGCGTCGGACTCGAGCACAATGACGTTCAGGCTGCTTTGGCGGACAAGTTCCTCGGCCAGACGACCGGTCCCCGCGCCCAGTACCAGGCAGTACCCGGAAGGATCTCCGCTCGCCTTCAAGAGTCGTTTTGTTCGCGTTTCCCACTCGTCTTGCGCAGTGGATGCAACTGGACTTGCCTCATCGATGACGCGCGCCGTCCCCCGTGCCGATCCGAAGCATGAGATGCGTCCCTCGCGCGTGACGACGAACAATCGGCCGTCTGCGGAGATCGCGGTCCAGGGAGTTCCTGCAATCTTGGCCTTCCAAGTCAGCGCCTTTTTGTCCGAGCCGATTTCGAGGAAGGGATCCAGGGAGAAGTCACTGCTTCCCGCAGCGCCATTGTGCCCTTCGATTGCCAGGACATTGCGCCCGGGTTGCAGCAGTTTGCCGATCTTTCCGAGCTGGAAGATCTCGTATTCCCTGGCCTCGTGTCCCTTGAGTCCCCGAGCATTGGCGCCGGACCCCTCTCCGACGCCAACACGGAGCACTTCCTTGCCATTCAAATAGGCAATAAAGGCATCGTCATAGCGAATCTTCAACTGGAGTTCGGCGAGGGCGTCGATGGTATCGACGGCGAACTCTTTTCGGATGTAGACCACTGTGTAGTTGAGCTGCATGTCCTTGAGGACAGTGGTGTCGTCATCGTCACCATATCCAAATCCGGATTTTCCCTTCTTCCAGGCGGAGTCGTCAAACTTCGTATTGGTCCACGACCCCTGCGGGTGCTGGCCGGCCAAGTAGCTCCATGCGCTGTTTTGAGGGATCAGAGCGTTGCTCTTGACGGCGCCCGGCCGCGCCATTGTCGCCACCATTCCCGGACCACCGACCACGAACTGCCCACCTGTGCTGATCAGGAGCTTTTCGACTCCCTCCGGAGCGGGCTGGGTCCAGTGTGTCTTCAGGTTGGCACGTCGGCGTTTTCTTCCCTTTGCGTCTTTGTACTCGGTCCAGTTCACACCGAACCCATGTGCTCTGATGACGCCTTGTGCATCCATGCCGACGACTGCGCCGTCCGCCACGATTCCGGTTGGAACTTTGCCAATCCTGCCACCGTCGGCCAAATTGTACATGTTGTTGTCGACCAGAAAGCGCTCACCGGCCACGGCCACGGCATAGCCTCCGTTCTTGTCGTTGATCTTGTAGTAGAGCAACTTGCCGGTCTTGCGGTTGAGGATGGCGGGGACCGAGCGGCCTCCCGGCACGATCAGCAGTTCGTCTGCAAGCGCCAAGTGGCCCTGCGGTGCGACCCCGGCAAAAGCGGGACTGCTATGGGGCTGGAGGATGAAGTCGGAACCACTGCCGCTGTTCTGCCAGATGACCTCGCCGCTTTCCGCGGACACCGCATAGATGAAGATGCCCATGAACGGCCAGATCCCCGCCGCGAAGTAGACTGTGTCATCGGCCACGACCGGAGCGCCGCGCGCCGGCCACATCGAAATCAGCCGCCCATTGCCCAGGAGCCTGCGCTCCGAAGGCCCGCCGCGCAACTTCCACTGCAATGCACCGGTCTGCGCATTCAGGCAGTAGAGATATCCATCGTCCGAAACGAAGAAGAGTCTTCCGTCGGCAACGGCCGGGGCGAACCGAACTGGCCCGTTCGCGAAGAACCGCCAGCGCTGTTTTCCCGTCGCCGCATCGTAGGCGGTCATGCAATCGCGGATCATCGACGGCACAAACAACAGTCCACCTGCCGCGACCGGCTCGTAGGAGAGGTCGAACTCCAGCTTGTGCTGCTGCGGCGATGGCCAGCACGACTCGGGCTGAGGCAATTGCAGAGACCATTGCAGCGTCATCTCTCGGGGCAACTCCTCCGGCGAGGAGGCAGTCCGTCCCGGCGTGCAGCGCCACATCGGCCAGTCCTCCGCGGACGCTACAGAGACCATGCCCAGAGTCAGGCACCAAATGGACAGATATGTGAGACAGCGACGAAATGGCATGGGATTCTCCAGTGTGCTTTCTTTTCGGTGATAAGGAAGATGGTCATTCATCCCTAACTGTATCGCGTCATTAGCAGATTATCAGGCAGGAGGGAATCTCGTAACGATTAAGCTGGTCACTGTGAGCATGGGTGTCTCAGAGTAACTCGGTCCTTCAGTGAGTCTGCGAGCGTGAGGGCTGAGGTCGGCGGACTGCGCATTGCGGTGTGCGCAGGCCCTTGTGGTTCGGCGCGGCCCGCGCCGAGATGTCCTAGTACTATGGAACTCTTACGGGACGAGCCGTCCCTAAGGGTCCGCGCGGGAATAACTTTACATTTTGCTGCTGTTCATT
>JAGLDW010001250.1 GCA_023145395.1 Lentisphaeria bacterium
CTACGGTGCCTCGGCGGTGAGCAGGGGGATCAGTTTCTTCTCGCTTTGCACACCGACAAAGCGTTGGACTTCCTTGCCGTCCTCGAGGAGCACGAGGGTGGGTATGGTCTGCACCGAAAAGCGTTTTGCCAGGTCCTTGTTGTCATCGACATCGACTGTGAGGATCTCGGCGTGCCCCTTCACCTGTTCCGCCACTGTGTTGAGGATGGGGAGCTGCTTTTGACAGGGGCCGCACCAGGTCGCCCAGAAATCGACGAGCACACGCTTTCCGGCGACCGATTCGTCGAACGTTTCGGCGGTTACACTCTTGAGCAGATCCGAATGCACGACTTTATCGGCCGCAACTGGTTTCCTGCCATAGGAGGCGAGAAGAAACACCAGGGAGATAATTCCGCCGAAGAGCATTCCGCGCCAGGGATTGGCGGTGAGCGGGCAGCCTCCGGACTCGCAGGATCTCGTCAGGCCCAGTAGCCCGCCTGCCGCAATTCCAGTGCCAACAATCAGTATTGCCTTGATCATGTCCTGTTCCTTTTTTCGTCTCTAACGTCTGCCAGTGCTCGCTGCAGTGCGGCACTCTGATCTCGTTCAAATCGTACCACACCTATGACCAAGGTTGCGGCATGCGGTTCCACTGTGCGTTCGAATGCATCAGTTGTCGTTGGCTACCGCTGTGAAGGCGTAGAGCGTGCCGTCCTCGGCGGTGACCAGGACGCATCCATTGGCGATTGCCGGACTGCTGGAGATTCCCGCTCCGATCTCGAAGGCGAACATCTTCCCGCCTGTCTTCGCGTCCAGCACGTACAGCATGCCGTCTGCCGACCCGAATATCAGGCGTCCCGAACCGACCACGGCGGCGCCTTCGATCTGTCCGCGTGTGCGGAAGGTCCAGATTCTTTCCCCCGTCTTGCGGTCGAGGCAGTGCATGGATTTGTCGCGGGAGCCGATATACATGCGTTTGTCATCCAGAGCGGGGGGGGCGAGAAAGGGCTCTGATTCCTGTCCGCCGCCGTGTTTCCAGAGAATCTTCCCCGTGGCCAGATCGACCGCCATGGCCACGCCCTGGTATTGGCCAAGATAGGCGATGCCATCGGAGACCGCAGGCGATGCTGCTATATGGCTGTCTACATTGACTCGCAGTGTCTCCTTTCCCATGGAGGAGAGCACGCGGAGCATGCCATCGCAGCCTCCAAAGACCACGCGCTTCTGATCGACGGCGGGGGCGCCGTTGACATAGTTGTCCGT
>JAGLDW010001251.1 GCA_023145395.1 Lentisphaeria bacterium
CTATTACAGCAATACAGGCGTTTCGTAACGGGATCGGGAACGATGTGGCGTCGTAACGCGTTGATTCATAAGATCTGAAATCATAAATCGTAAATCCAAAATGTGAGTCACTCCATCCAGACTCGGTCGATTTCGTAGGTGGTGTGGTCCGTGTCCCACTTGGCGTTGGCACCGGGTTCGCAGAGAATGAGGGTGATGGAGTCCGGGCGTCCTTCGAACGGTTTGCCGTCGAGAGTCTGCCATTCGCCGCTTGTTTTCACATAGCTGAGCACACGCGTGAGCTTGCCGTCCACGACCAGTTCTGCACCGAAATGGGATCCCTTGGGCGCTTTGAGGCGCACCTTGAGCGTGTGTGCGCCTTTGCCGCTGCTCGGCAGTTTTGTGGAGAAACCGAGCATGTCGCGCTTGTCGGGACTGCGTGGTGCGCGGATCGTGAGCACGCCTTCGGATGTGGTGGCTTTCCACACCACGTTGGTCCAGCCAGCCTTCTGCCAGCCGGAGAACGTGTCAAAATCATCAATGAGAATCTTGTTCAGTTCGGCAAGCACTTCGTTGGTGGCTGGCACAATCTCGAATCTGTGTGGGACCGGCTTGTTGATCTTCCAGATCTCGGTCATCGCCTTGTCCATCTCGGCCACAAGCTCTTTCTCCTGCGGCTTGTACTTGATGTAGGTGGCGACTTGCCCCCGCATGTAGTTGTAGAGTGGGTGTTTTGTCTCCTTCAGTTTCGCCAGCCTTTCCTCAAGCGTCTTTTTCATGGCTTCGAAGTCGTCCGGGTCGATGTTGGTGCGGGAGGCGGTGAAGTGGCGTTGGGCCGCCAGCGTGCGGAGGCGTCGTGCGGGGATGTTGTGCCTCTGCGCATTCAATCTCATCACGCGCTGGGCCTGCTGATGCATGGGGGTCTTGGGATTGTCGGCCAGGTTGATGCCTCTGGCAAGCTCCTTGGCTGTGTGGAGCGCTACGGCGGCGTCGTCAATCCGCAGGAGGTACTTGCCCTGGGCGAGTCCCGCGACGGTCAGCATTTCACGGTTCATCTCGTCCATGAATGGAACCAGTTCGAGCGCCTCCTGGGCACTGGGGGGAACGGGAAAGGGCAGGGCGTTTTCATGGCAGACAAAGCGCACACCTCCCCCGTTGACTTCAAGATCGCTCACCATGCAGTTTTCCGACCTGATGACCTCTGCGGTCCGCGCATCCACTGCGAACCCCGCAACCGTTTGCGGCACGCCCTGGGCCTTGAGAAACAAGTAGGCCATGATGAACTGGCCGAAGTCTCCGGGATGCACGCGATCCTGCCCCACGATGGTGCGTTTCGGGTCCTCCTTCTGGTAGGCGGCATTGAGCGCGGTCATGGGCCCATGCAGATCGGCTACTCCCGCCTGGTACGTGGGCGCCAGTTTGCCCATGCGCTCTCCACAGATGCCCAGCGCGTCGTTGACGCCAAAGAGATTTTCCGCTCGCAGATCCCCCGTCTGGTCGTAGATGGATGGGGTCATGTAGATGATGCGGCAGCCGGCGGCGCGGAGCTTCTCTGAAAGAATTTTCATGTTGCGCACGTGTGCGTCGATTGAGGCGGCGCGGCGTTTCTCGATTGCCTCGCCTGTTTTTGCCGCCGCGTAGTTTCCCCGGCCGACATCGTTCATGGCGAGCAGAATCGTGGCGACCGTTGGCTTGTGCGGAGCGATGTCCCAGTCGAAGCGTCGCACGGCGCCGGTGGCCGAGTCGCCGGAGATTCCGCAATTGTAGGTGCGGAACTCACGCTCGGGGAAGCGCGTGGCGTAGAACAGATAGATGAACGAGTGATAGCGCCGTCCGTGGGTGATGCTGTCGCCGATTGCGACCCACGTGTCCCCCTGCTGGAACTGTTGGGCCGTGGGGGCGGAGTGTGCCAACTGTGCGGCAAGAGTGAGGGCGAGGATCGTCGAGATACGGCGTTTCATGAAATGTCTTTCCAGTGTTGAGAGCATGCGACAATATCGCAGAGCGGCGGCCCTCCTTCAACCGCTTGCGGTTGTTGTCCGTCAGATCACGCACACATCCAAGCCCGTTGGAGGGCGAGGCTCCGACGAGCCGGTCCCCCCGGCAACGGGGGAACACAGACAGCACACTTGCGGAGTTCGCAGGGCATGCTCGCGGTCCGGGACGTCCCGCACCACTTTCGAGAGCGGTGCGCGGCTCGGTAAACCGCTCCCTCTACTCTTGCTCCCATGGTCCCCACTTCAGCGTCAGATAGGCGTGGATTCGGTCTTGCGCTTCTGGTGTGAGCGTGCCGCTGTAGACGAGAATCTCGGCGATGTGGCCGGTGAAATAGGTCTGGTTAAATGGAGAGAAGCAACCGACTCGAACTTTCTTCGCCCAGCGGTTGGTGAACGGGAAGGCGCGCTGGCGCGGACCGCCGGTCTTCATGCCTTGGACGGTGGCGCAGATTCCCACGAGGTAGTCGTATCCCTTGCCGTCGCTGGCAGTGAAAATCCGGGGATCATGGTTCTTCTCCGAACCGGGCTGAGGGTTGCTGAACACGGTGAAGACGACTCCCGACATTCTCTCGTCCGAGAGGTTTGGAAGCTCGAGTAGGGTTGCGTTTTTCTCGTCGAACTGAAGTGCAGGCTTGCTGTTCAGACCAATGGGGGCGTAGGCTGGCCGGCAGGCAGGAGAGGGTTGGGCGGCGTTTCGGCCTTTGCCACTCTTGTCCTTCCAGGCTGAGACTTTGCCATTCGTATCCTTCTCGATCGTTGCCGAGTCGGCCGCGTCCAGCCAGACTTCCAGGTTATCGCGTGGAATTCTTCGCAGTGCGTCGGCGTGGGCGGCGAAGATCAACGTTCCGCCCTCGTCCAGTTCATGGGTTGCCGCGCCGGCGCCATGCCAGATCACCCAGGCTTGCTCGGCCATCTTGCGGACGCCGAGGTTGAGGCGGATCATGGGCGCGGTGGTTGGAGTGAATCCCGTCGCGGCAAATGGGATGCGCCATTCGCAGGTCCATGCATCGGTTCCGACCGCCGCCTTGTACATCACAGCTTTGCCCAGCGCTTTGGCGACTTTCGCGGGGGCACCTGCCTCTTCGACGCTTTCGAAGTAGCCATCGGGCCAGCCATAGAGGTTCAGGATGGGGCCCGGTTGGGAGGCGTATCCGTCCTGGAAGGCGATTTCCATGGCGTCCGTTCCACCCCAGGTGTGATTCTTATAGTCGAGTGTTTTCGCGTCTTTCATCGGGTTGTGGACTGCGATGTACAGCGCTTCGTCGTCGTATCCGATCCAAGCCGTGCTTGGTTGTCCGGCGCTCTTCGACCCGTCCCACGACTCGGCGAGCGTCATGACGGGGGCGGTCCACTCGTCCAGCTTGCCATCGATGAGCGGTGGGGCCGCGAGTTGTTCGGCCGCGAAGAGTGGGCGCGGGGTGAGATTGATTTTTCCAGCGGTGCGTCTGCGCTTCGGATACTTGTCGTTCGGCCGTGCGCAGGGTCGGTGGGTCGGTTTGGGCAACGCCATTCCCCCGAACCAGCGCTTGCGCGGTGCGGCGCCGATCCCGGTCCAGTCGATGGGCTGCTTCGCTTTCTGCAGGCTGAACCAGTCGATCGCCCCCACAGGTTTGCCGAGAGCCGAGCGCACAACCAGGTAGAGTGGTCGGGTGCCCCGTACCGGCTCGAGGCTGGTGACCATGCTGCTGAAGACCGCAGGATCGCCGGTGAAACGCGGGTGGAACTCGCCAATCTTCTCGCCGGTGCGACTATCCACACGCAACTCGAACTTGACTTCGTTCTTGGCCAGCGGGATCGCTCCACGGTACTGCTCGAACCGAAAATACTCGAACTCGCCAACGGAGCTCTCGTCGTCCGCCCGGAAGACGAGGAAGACATCGTGGGTGCCCTTGGCTTTCGCTGATATCTCACCAGTCGCCTCGGCGTAGATCTGGATCCGACGCGCACGCGGCTTGTCCGTGGGCGGAAGCTCGACCGTGCCGACGAGTGGTCCGTTCGCGTGGTCCAGACGCACTTCGAGTCGCCGTGGCGCCTGCTGATCGTTTCCATAGATCACGCGGAACCGTCGGTAGCCTTCGCCAAGAGGAACCTGCTTGAACTGGATCCATGCCTCGTTCTTGATGCTGTAGATGAAGGTCCACTGCTGCTTGATGCCTGCAGCCGAGCCTTCGCGACTGACTGCCTCGAGCACGAGAGGATCGGTCCCTTTCTTGTGGCGCGGCGCCGCGCGGCCCGATGCGTCGCTGTTGAGTTCCTTGGCATCGCTCGCAGAACTCATGACCATCGACTGCCAGGCTTGGTCGAAATCCACTTCGCC
>JAGLDW010001252.1 GCA_023145395.1 Lentisphaeria bacterium
TAGATTCTTCCCTACGGAGTTTTGCCCACGTGGTTGGCGCACTTCACAATGCTGCGGAGGCGGCTGTCCAGGCTCTGCGCCAGTTGCGCGACGCCGCTCTTGAAGAAGCTGGTGCCGGCCCGGTGGGCGCCGCCGTCTCCACCTTTTCCCTTATCTGGCGCGACGACATGGAGCCCGATGTGCTGGCCAGCCTGGCGGCTGAGCAGGCTGCGGAAGCCGCAGCCGAAGAGCACGTCTTTCGCAATGGGAACGTCTATTGCTATGCCTGCGGCAGCGCATCCTGCGAGCACGCCCACCCACCGCAGCCGGACATGGTCTTCGCCGCCTATCAATCCACAGGCCGGCCGGAATGGATGGAGTTCTTCAACGTGCTCCTCGAATTGGGGGATCCCCGCACAGACCAGCTCTTTGCGGGACGTAGCGAGGTTCTTACCCGCGTGCTGGGCCGCCGCCGCCTGACCTCCGAGCAACTGGTCTCCTTTGGACGCAACTCCCTGACATATCGCATTTGGGGACAGGTGGTCGCCGGCTTGTTCGCAGTCGGAGGGCAACGGGCCGCCATGACAATCCAACTTGTCGAGGACAAGAGTCATCGACTCCACCTGCAGGAGGTGGCATCACCCGCATTGCGTGAAGCTCTCGCCGACGCGCCCGCCGATCGCCGCTCCTCTTTCTCACGTGTCTACGACGCCCTGGCCGAGGCACGGCGCCAGATCGAATCCCTCAGCCATCTCTGGCAGCCCACCCACGCCCGGAAAGATCTCGACAAGATACGCGACAAGGCTTTTTCCATCCTCCGCCACCTCGGCAACAGCATCGAACGGAAGGGAAGGCAGGGACACCGACGAACCGCACATGCGGAGATCCGGGGCGCCCAGCAGCGCCCCGTCCACAAGGCCCGCGACGATGTGGCTGGCGCAACATCCGCCGATATCATGCACGATGTCTACAAGAACTCGATCATCGTTCTCGGAAAGGCCGGCCGACTCCACGCATTCAGTCTCGACGGACGCCATATCACCAGTCTCTTCATCAAGGGGGATGAACTCGAGCGGCGCTGCAAGCGCAAACGCTACACGCCCATGATCGACAAAGAGGTGGCGCAGTTTCGCGCCAGCGTTCTCGCCGTGCTCCCCCCCGATTCCGCGCGACGCAGTCGCGCGGAACAAGAGCCTCTGGAGTCAGGAGCCGGCTAGTCCATAGGGGGGGGGAGAGCCACAAGCTTGCGGATTGCCGCAGACCATTCGGTCGATTTGACGAGATTGAGAGGCATCGGCTTGGTTACGTCCGCCCGGGCCGCCTGACTCGCCTCTTCCGAAAGCACAAGGACGTCGATACCTTCTTTCCGAATCACGGCCGACAGGTTGCGAGCCTCGTCGCACCCGGCCAGATTTAGTGCTCTCAAAGGCAGCTTCGCAAGGGATCCCACATCTTCGACCCCGCTTCCGGAAAGGTCGAGGATCGCGACGGGGACAAGCGCGATCGGCGCCACACTCTCAAGGCCGGAGTCACACTGGATCACGACATGCAACGTTTCGGCTGTCTCGGTGGGAGCCATTGCCACCCGTAGCCGACGGACGCCCGGATTCTCCCTCCGGAGCAGTGAAAACAGCAATGCTTCACTCATACCCATCGCCAGGGGCGAGCGCGCCTTTGCCAACGCCGTGAACGCGATTCCCGGCCGCGTGCGAGTGGAGAGGAGCACGGCACGCATCATCTCCACCACGGGGGTCCCATCATCGCCGAGCCTGCGCACCAATTCGCGCAGCCCCAAATCACGCAAGACGACTGTTCTCGCGATCTCCCCATGAGCCACCAGCTCCTTGCCGCGCACGGAAGTGGCTGTGACTTCAGTGACCAGGAAACGCCGCTTGTCATCGGCGAAATCAACCATGATCTCGTGCCCGACATCCTTTTGGAACGAGCTCAACACGCGCTCGCGGAGACCAGTCACAGCCTGGATCTGGTCGTCAATATCGTCCAGTTCCTCCAGCGGGATTCCCACCAGCTTGCCACGCCCCTCGCTCCACAACGCGCCGGCCGCCAGGAAACGAGCCTGGAGAAGTTTCATCCCTGTTTTTCGCAGAAGGTTGCGCAACTCCTTGCGATCCGCCTCCGTGCTCTCCACAGGCACCGGATCCGGTTCTGTGGGCACATCAGGCACGAGTTCTTCCTCATCCGGCACAGGAGGCGGGAGCACTTCCGGTACTAGAGCGACCGTGATCTCGCCCTCCTCCTCCTCTTCCTCCGTCGCGGCATCGACCTGCTGCGCGGGGGGAACGACGAGGCTGTCTTCCACGGCATCGTCCTGCTGCGTGGGGGGAACATCGGGTTTGTCATCCCCGGTGTTCTCCGTCACAGTCGTGTGCACCTTCCCGGCACCACCATCATCGGAAATTTGCGCATTCGGATCCTTCGGCGGCGTTTTCCGCGTGACCGATCCAACTCTCCCCGGCGGCTGCGGCGTCCGAGGGGGTTCCCCCTGCTGGAAAAATGAACCGATCAACACACCAAGAATCATCACGAGGGCGATGATTGCAGCCAGCAGGAGAGCCCGGGAACCTCCGCCGCCGCCACGCGACTGTGCCTGCCTTCGGCTCAATTCGGCGGTAGCCAGATCTGCCAGACGCCCAGTTTTCTCGCTCAGAGGATGCGTCCGAGTCTTGGTCACCTCGTGGTGGGGGCCGGAGCGGGGAAGCATGGGAGTTCTACCGTCAAGAACGCGCAGGATGTCGTCCCGCACCTGATGCCAATCCGGGTGACGAAAATCCCGGTCCTTGGCCAGCAGCGCCTCAAGCATCGCGCAACAACGACTGGAGAGGGCGGGATTGACCCGCTGCGGCGCAGTCAGTGGCTCCAGCGCATGCTTGGTGATGATCTCCACCGCTCCCTTTCCGGAAAAAGGGGTTTTTCCCGTGAGCATGTGGTACATGGTCCCACCCAGAGCGTACATGTCAGACCGGCAATCCAGGTCGGGCACACCCCGGGCCTGCTCCGGGCTCATGTAGTGTGGGGTGCCCATCGCCAGACCCGTCTTCGTCAGGGAGGGATCCTCCGACACGCTTTTCGCCAGGCCCATATCCATGAGCTTGACCTCGCCGTACGTGTCAATCATGATGTTTGCCGGCTTGATGTCCCGGTGCAGAAACTGAAACTGATCCCAGGCGAAAGCCAGTGCATCGGTAATCTTCAACCCAATGCTCAGCACCTCCGCCTCCTCGATCACACCGACGCGCCGCATCCGGTCGGAAACCGTCTCGCCGTCCACATAGGTCATGGCCAGGTAGAAGATGCCCTCGTCCTCCCCCGCCTCGTGCATGGTCACGATATTTGGATGCTCAATCAATGCCGTCATGCGCATCTCGTACAGAAAACGCTTGACGAACAGGTCGTTGGAGACCAAGGCGGGGGACAGTACTTTGACGGCCATCCTGCGGTCCATCGACAGCTGCGTGCCCACATAGACTTCGCCCATGCCGCCGCGGCCGATGCATTGCTCGAGAAGGATCCCCCCGATGATGGTCCCAGGCCCCAGCGAGGGCTCCGGGATCGTCACGCTGGCGCCACAATCCGGGCACGGAACAACCGTACTCGAGAGTTGAGCCTCAACTCTGAGCTTCCTGTCGCAGTGTGGACAACGGAATTTTAGTTGCATGAATACGGCTGGTGGTCGCCGGAGAAACGGAACCGACCCACTCCTCCGTGGCTGGTCTCTCAGGGAAACGCTCCATAATAATAGTCTTTTTGGAGCCCAAAATCAAGGAAATTCTGAAGAGTCCCTTTCCAAAGAAGACTATTTCCCTCAAAACGAATTTGATACTTGGCGATATAGGCAAATAATATAAGGGGAAAAGGGAGACGGTGAGAAAGTGGGAATATGGAAGTGGATTCCACGCCTACAATGCTGAAAAAAGGGGGTTGTACGGCTTGTGGGACTGACTTGCTCTTCAGAAAATCACAGGTTGTTTTCCCCTCGAAGCGGGGAACTCTCCCTCTTTATGCACGTCATACTTGGCGAACATGCCAAGAATTGAGAAAGACAGGAAACGGCAGGGATCATGAACTGGAAGTCGGAATGGAAGAAAGTGGGGGCGATTGCGGCGGTGTTTGCCGTGTGCTTCTGGCTGCCTGTGGGAACGGGTCGATTTGACACGGCCCTTCTGGAGGCTTTGCATCTGGTCAAATGGTATGCGCGCGAGCATGTCCTGCTCTGTCTCGTCCCCGCCTTTTTCATTGCTGGGGCGATCGGTGTGTTCGTCAGCCAGGCTTCGGTGATGAAATATCTGGGCGCCCGGGCGAACAAGGTGCTTGCCTACGGTGTGGCCTCGGTTTCGGGCACGATTCTAGCGGTGTGCTCCTGCACTGTGCTGCCGCTCTTCGCGGGCATCTACCGCATGGGCGCCGGCCTCGGCCCCGCCTGTGCCTTTCTCTACTCCGGCCCCGCCGTCAACGTGCTGGCCATTGTGCTGACGGCACGCATTCTCGGCCTCGAGCTTGGGATTGCCCGAGCCGTCGGAGCGATTCTGTTCAGCGTGATCATCGGTCTGCTGATGCATCTGATCTTCCGCAAGGAGGAAGCGGAGAAGGCTCTGGCGCAAGCGGAGACGCCCGAGCCGGAAAGCTCGCGGCCGCTGTGGCAGAACGCGGTGTACTTCGCGGCCATGGTGGGCATTCTTGTTTTCGCGAACTGGGGGGCGCCCAATGATTTTCAGTTTCGGTTGAAGGATGGCACCGAGTTCCGGGCCGTCGTCACTCTGGCGCCGGAGGACACGGCACTGCCCGGCGCCGTGTACCGCCTGAAGCGATTCTCCAGAGGACAGAGCGGGGGCGAGTTCGAGATGGCAGCTGACCAGATTGCGAGCAAGGAACCAGTGCCCGGCGCGTGGACGGGAGTCTGGCGGCACAAGTGGCATATCACGGCGGGCTTCGGGGTCCTTTTCGGGATTGTTCTCGTTCTTTGGTTCGGTGTTCCATGGTGGAAAGTGGCGGCTGCAGGCGTGCTGCCTCTGGTTCTGACACTGGCCCTGCCATCGCACGGGCTCTGGGTTTTGCTTCCCTTTGGGAGCGCTGTGGCCGGTTTTTCCATGGTTCTTGGCACAAGCGAGGGAGAGATGCAGGAATGGTTTGGCACATCGTGGACATTCGCCAAACAAATTCTGCCGTTGCTTCTTGCCGGAGTCATGGTGGCTGGACTGCTCCTCGGACGGGTGGGAAACGAAGGACTGATTCCCTCTGCGTGGGTGGTCGGGCTGGTTGGCGGAAATACAGTGGGAGCCAACTTCTTCGCGGCGCTCGCCGGCGCCTTCATGTATTTCGCCACTCTGACCGAGGTGCCGATTTTGCAAGGTCTGATCGGCGCCGGCATGGGGCCTGGCCCTTCCCTCGCCCTGTTGTTGGCCGGCCCGGCGCTTTCCCTTCCCAACATGGTCGTCATTGCCAGCGTCATCGGCTGGAAGAAGACTGGTGTCTACATCTGCCTGGTGGTGGTCATGGCCACTTTCACAGGTTTCATCTACGGTACGTTCATCGCATAGGAGGTGCGTCATGAAGAAGATCATCGTTCTCGGCCCGGG
>JAGLDW010001253.1 GCA_023145395.1 Lentisphaeria bacterium
TCGCTGCGCGGCCCAGCCTGAGCAACATATCGCGCGCAGCTTCGTTCCGGCGATCAATGACTTCATGGTCTGGCTGGTTGTAATACGACATCAGGCAGCGATAGCAGGCCGCCACGCAGGCTGTGCCGGGCTGGTCGATGAGCTCGGATGGGTTTTCCGGGAGCGGCCCATCGTCGTCAATGGCGAAATGCATAACCTGGAGCGCCGTGCGGGCAACCCCCGCCAGGATGGTGGGCTCTGCAACGAGACGGGTCAGCACGCCCGCGCCGCCCTCGGTAGCCTCGTAGAGCAAGAAGCTGTTTCGGTCGTTCCGAGTAGGCATTGGCTCGGCCAGGACTTCCCCTTCCTCGAGTTGAAAGACGGCCTCGATTCCACGGAGTAACGCATGCTGCACCGTGGCTAGGGTAATCTCGTCCAGTGTCCCCAGGGCAGGCTCGAAGAGCAGAGCATTCTTGCGGTCCTGGACGCTGGGAACGATCCACTGTCGGGGAGATGCAGTCGGATCGGGTGTTTCGTCGCCGTCATCCACGTTCTTCGCCCAGTACCCGGATACCGGATCGATCAGAAAGCCGAGCACCTTCTTGTCGGCACGCCGCCTGAGCCCTTTGTTCAACCTTGTGATGGTGGCTCCTGCGCCATAGGCCAACCTGGCGATCTCGCCTTGTTCATCGGATGCAATGCCACGGCGGACATCCGGGATGTGATCACGAATTGCCCATTCGAAGGTGGTTTGGAGATCGAAGCCCTGCCGTAGGCGCTCTTCATCATTGGCGGTGATGCGCTCAGTCGGCTGGGTCGCCACATTCTCGATACGATAGACGTTGTTCACAACTTCTGCTGTCCCCAGACTGTTTCCACATGCGTGGCACATGGACGCCTGGTCTTCGAAGTGACCGGCACCGCAGCGAGTACAGATCCGCACTGCCTTTGTGGGCAGGTTGATATCAGGGGTCGTAGCGTCCCGGTGACTGAGAGAAAGGAGTGCGCGGACCACTCGGTAGGAGCGACCCTCGTGGTAGACGAGACTCCGCGGTCCAAACTCTGACAGAGCCAGGAAACGTGGTCGTTGGAGATAGGTTTGCCGCCCACGACCGTCTCGAGTCGACGGGATGTACGCCATCAAGGGGAGCCGAGGGAAGTTATATCCGGGGAGGAACCCCTCCGTGGCCAGGTAACGGTATGTGTAAAAATCGCTTGAAAGGGAGCTTGTTCCTCGCTGGAGAAGGTTGAGTTGGTCGATGGCTTGCGCGTGGCGGCTCTGGGCGGCTCGCTTCTCTTTGTAGGGTGCAGAGTAGTCGTCCATGGTCCGACGGGCTGCGTCACGCTGTTCTTCGGCGGCAATAAAGAGATCGCGCCAGCGGTTGAAGGCTGCGGAAAAACGTTCCAACGCAGAATTCACAATGGTATCCGCATAGGCGTCCCGATCCTCATACCAAGGTGCGAGATCCGGCGTCAGATCTTCAGCCACGAGGTCAAGGATGCGGCGGATGCGCTCAGTGGCCTCCCTGGCCACGCGGGGCTCTGTCATCGGTTCGATTACTTCGGATCTTAGCGGTCGTTCGGGGTCGTTCAGTATTAGAAGCTCCGCGATACAGGGGTCCAGAGGGTTGTCACTGCATGACAACCACACAGCCTGGAGGTGGCTGTCGATCAATTCGCGGTTTGCGAGGTCAAGAAGCGGTGCCCGGACTTCACCATGGACCATGGCCCGGGGGTCGCGGAAGAAGTACTGGTCATGGGGACTTTGGGAAGATGCGTAGGAAAGCACCAGCGCAGCCTGGCCGCTCCGGCCCGCCCGGCCGCTCCGCTGCGCGTAATTTGCCGGAGTAGGCGGGATGTTGCGCATGTGAACCACGTTGAGCGCGGAAATATCCACACCAAGTTCCATGGTGGGTGAGCAGAACAGTACCGGCAGGAAACGGTTTGCTTCACCAATCTCTCGCAGACGCTTCTCTTCGGCGGCTAGCTCCTCCTGCTCCTTGGGACCAAAGCGAAAGCGCATTTCACGGACTGACCGGTTGTCCGGGTCCACTTGCGCGGTGTGTTCGCGGGCCTCGAAGCCGAAAAGAGGGTGAACCGGATCACGCAGCATTTGGGCAAGATTCTCGTAGAGATCGCGAAAGAACGCATTCTCGGTCGATGATTCGGTTCCGGAGCCGGGTTCGCCCAGCCGGAACAGGACGCATG
>JAGLDW010001254.1 GCA_023145395.1 Lentisphaeria bacterium
CCGTGTGTCGGCGCAGAAGGAACCCGCCCTTCCGATTGATGGAACAAATATGTGTGAACCCAAGGAAGTCGAATGTCTCCGGCTTTCCCTGCCCACGGCTACGCCGTCTTGACGAAGCATATCTGCCGAATTCCAGGAGGCGGGTCTTGTCCGGGTGCAGTCTCAGGCCGAAGGCGGCGAAGCGTTCCCGCAGTGCGGTGAGATACGCTTCAGCCACGTGCAGGTGTTGAAACCCCAGCACGAAGTCGTCGGCATACCGCACGATGGCAACGTCGCCTTCCTCGGCGGAAGTCCGCCGATACTGCACCCACTCGTCCAGAACATAGTGAAGGTAGATGTTGGCCAGCAGCGGGGATATCACCGATCCCTGCGGTGTTCCCCTGTCGCTGCGGTGCATCACACCTTCCTCGCTGTAACCTGTCTTCAGCCATTTGAGAATCAGCCGCTGCAGCCACCGGTCGCCTATGCGCAGGTCAATGAGCCGCAAGAGCTCATCGTGTGGAATTTCGTCGAAAAACGAACGGATGTCCGCATCCACGATCCAGTTCACTTTCCGCCTCTGGATGGCTGCGGCCAGAGCGTCCAGTGCATCGTGCTGGCTCTTTCCCGGACGGAACCCGTAGGAAAAGCCGAACATGTCTGCATCGTACACTGCCATCAGCACCTTACCCACCGCCTGCTGGACGATCTTGTCCTCCACACAGGTCTTGCCCAGCGGACGCATTGCCCCGTTGTCTTTGGCAATGTACGTGCGCAGAACCGGGGTGGCCCGATAGCTCTCTTTGCGCAGCCGGTCGTGAAGAGCGGCCAGGTTACTGTCCAGATCCTTTGCGTAGTCGTCCCATCGCACTCCGTCCAGCCCCGGCGCGGCCTTGCGGTTGAGCTTGTAGAAGCTCTCGCGCAGCAACTCCAGAGTGAGGTGGTGCTTCAGGTTGGTGAAGCGCAGAGTCCTATCCGCTCTGGCTTTCCGGCGCACGCCTTCCAGTCCGATCGACGCCCGCGCCCGGCGCTGCGGCCGGTGGGCGGCTTCCTGTCCGGCGTTCCTCTTGGTCAAGGCCCTTTCCTCCGCCGTCTCCGCCGGGACAGGGATCCCATTGTTCGACGACCTCTGCAGTACTACGGCCTCGTCCGACTCCCGG
>JAGLDW010001255.1 GCA_023145395.1 Lentisphaeria bacterium
GTAAGATAAGTTCTGTAAATTGGTGCTGGACAAGCGAGGCCATCGTTTGCTCCACTCTCGGCAGTTCTACGAAAAACAGACAACGAGAGAGGAACACCGATGGCCAAGCGAGTTAATTGTGACGAGTATTTGGACGAGATGCAAGCGCATGCGGATGGAGACATGCTGAAGGCGATGATTGAGACCATGGCGCGCACGGCGATGGAAGCGGAGATAACGCGTCATTTGGGCGCGGAGTTCTACGAACGCGGTCCGGGCCGCAAAGGGCAGCGTAACGGCTACAAGCCGCGCACGCTCAACACGCGGGTCGGCCAACTAGCCTTGGAGGTTCCCCAGGCGCGGGGCGCCGAGCCCTACCACCCCCTTCTTTTTGGTCGCTACGAACGCAGCGAGCGAGCTCTTCTGACGGCTTGCGCGGAGATGTACTTCATGGGGGTTTCCACGCGGAAGGTGGGCAAGGTGCTGGAGAAGATGGGAGGCTTCGAATTGTCGGCGGCGACGGTGTCGAAGGTGGCCATGGAGATCGACGAGAAGCTCGGGGTGTTCCGCGAGCGGCGCCTGGACGGCCAGACCTGGCCGGTCATCATCGTGGACGCCTGCTATCTGAAGGTGCGCCACCGCGGCCATGTTCAGAACCGGACGGTTCTGGTGGTGGCCGGCGTGAACGGCGACGGGCGGCGTGAAATCCTTGCTTGGCGTGTGGCCGCCTCGGAGTCCGCGGACACGTGGGGCGAGATATTCAATGACGTGCGGCAGCGTGGCGTTAGCGGCGTGAAATGGATTATTTCCGACGGGCACGAGGGGATTCAGGCGGCGGCGCGCCTACACTTCACGGAGGCGTCCTGGCAGCGCTGCTGGACGCACTTCATGCGCAACGCCCTGAACAAGGTGGGCCACAAGGACAAAAAGGCCCTGGCCAAAGACCTGGTAGTGGCCCGCCGGCATGATGAGCTCAATACGTGTTTGATGGAAGCCGAACGCGTTGCCGCGCGCTACGAAGAGCGCTACCCCCGCCTGGCCAAACAGATCCGCGACCAATTCGAAGAGACCATGGCCGTCCACGGCCTGCCCAAGGAGCACCAGCGCCGGATGTATACCTCGAACATGCTTGAGCGGCTGATGCTGGAGATCAAGCGCCGCACGCGCGTAGTGGGGATATTTCCCAACGACGCGTCCTGCGACCGGCTGGTGGGCGCCCAGCTCCTGGAGCGACAAGAGACTTGGCAATGCGAGCGGGCGCGGTACCTGAACATGGAGCACCTTGAGAGGCGCGAGGCTGAAAGGGTTCAAACGGGCGAGCAGACATAACTGTACTAGCACAGAAACGCCCCTCCCCCCTCCGGAGGGGGGAGG
>JAGLDW010001256.1 GCA_023145395.1 Lentisphaeria bacterium
TAAGATCAAGTACGGCGACCGCAGTCCTGTCAATCCTTTCTCTGCTTGCGCTGTGTGAGCCCAGCTACGGCAGACGATTCACATTTGAGACAATTTCGATAGCCAAAACTGTCCGCAACCGGTTTGGACCGTCCCTCGTGAAGCTAGCGGACGGGAGCATTCTCGCGGTCGGGGGTTATGGGGCTGAGAAGTGGGAGGACGGACACCTCACCCCCCCTTTCGAACGGTCGTGCGAGATCTACGATGTCGGCAAACATTCCTGGCGCAAAACGGGTTCATTTGCAGTTGATCAGGGCTACTTCTACGCAGTCGTCGGGTTGTGTGACGGGCGTGTGCTGGCAATAGGGCGAGGCGAGCCTCCGTTCCGTGAATGTGAGCTGTATGACCCGGTTCTGGGACAATGGAAAGTGACTGGAGCAATGCGCGACGGGCACCCTGGCGCCACGACTGCCCTGCTCAGTAACGGTGAAGTGCTTGTCACTGGCGGCCATCGAGATAAAGAAACACTCGCCAGCTGTGAGATTTTCAGTCCCGCAAAAGAGAAATGGCGCCCAACGGCTTCACTCCCCTGGAGTTGGTCGGGCCATAAAATGCACCTGTTGACCAGCGGGGAGGTGCTGTTGGTCGGTGGCTGGGCCTCTGACGGAAAGCGGCACGTCGCCTGGAAGACGTGTCTGCTCTTCGATCCTGCAAGAGAAGAGTGGCGCGCGACAGGGGATGTGGGCGTCCGCCGTGATCATTTTCAATCTGTGACGTTGTCTGACGGCAACATTCTCGTTGCCGGGGGGCAGACAACCCGGCTCTACGGCGATGTCGGAGAGACGACTTTCATCGACACCTGCGAGCTCTATGAGGCGGGTACCAGGCGTTGGCGCCAGATTCCGCCGGTTGCACACCACGGTACCCGTTTCGCAGTCCTGCTCGGGAAACGGTTTGTGCTGCTGCAGGGAACCAAGAAGTCGACAGACGGGAAACGAACCAACCTCCCTCTGTGGCTCGTCTATGATCTCGTGAGCAGATCCTGGCATGAGATTCCCCGTCCCGAGAGCGTCTGGCAGGTCTCGGGCATGATGCCGCTGGGCGAGGACCGGGTTCTCGTGCTGGGTCGCCGCAAGATCGGAGAGAAGGGGCGGTTCCAGCCCCAATACGAATCATTCTCCGTCGAACTGCGCCTTGTCGAGCGACGGTAGAGGGAACAGAAAGGCACAACCAATCCAAGCACGCCGACCAGAAATCCGCCCCGCTTCGCTCTGCGGGTTCTGGCGGGTGATGGTGTCGTTGAACCGGGAGCTTACGCGATGAACCGAGCCACTTCGGATCATTTTTTGCTATCGCAGCGGGGGTTGGTGTACGATGAACTCCTGGATCGCGATCTGCCCGTTCCCGTCGGCGATGAGTTCGAGGGTGTGATGGCCGTTGGGCAGTCCTTTGACCAAGGTGATGGGAACGTGCATGGCTGGGTCGAGGTTTTGGGGGAGGCGCCAGGGGTCGGCGAAGAGCGGGCGCACCTGCCAGGTCACCTTGTAGCCGTCGGGGAGCTTATCCCTCTTGCGGTAGGTGCAAGGCCAGATGATGAAGAGATGTTTTTTCTCGATCTCGATGCGCCCGGAGTTCGAGACGAAGTCGGCGGTCTTGGATCCCTCGCCGTCGAATCCGGTGATGGAGCCCTCAAGCCGGAAGGAGAAGGTTTTCTTTGTCAGGTCCACGTCAAATGGGGTCAGGGTCCAGTCTTCTGCCTGCGGGAGCAGTGCCTTCCCGAGATGCACGCGTTTGATGGCGGGCATCCAGATATAGGGGCCCTTGGAGGGGAGAACGCAATAGTAGAGCTCGGGGA
>JAGLDW010001257.1 GCA_023145395.1 Lentisphaeria bacterium
CGCTGGGGGATGACATCCACGCGGTTGCCATCGAAGGTCAGCTTGAGAGTGGCGCCCTTTTCCGACGTGCGGATGCCGCGGCCCTCGCGCGTCCAAGCGCCGGTCGCGTGCAGTGCGGAGTCCGCAACCGACACGGTGCGCACGGCATCGGGATGGGATTCGGGATTGCCGGGATGATGGCGGAAATTGCGCAGCACGAGTTTTGCCAGGAGCGTGTGTCCGGCCGTGTTGTGGTGGACGTTGCCATGGACGGTGTCCCCCATGATCTCGTTGGCACCCATGTCATGCGTGCGGAGATAGCTGCCCCAGTCGCGAAACACGGGGGCGAGTTCCATGGTGTACTTTTCTGCCAGTTTGTGCCATTCGGCGACGGATCTGGCGAGTCTGTCCAAGGTTTTCTGCAGCTTCCCGGGTTCAGCGACCCAGTTGTAGTGGTGGGTGTAGACTAGGATGTCGCTGGTGTTCCGCTTGCGCACGTTGGAGAAGATGGTGTCCAGGCTCTTGGCATCTCCGTAGACGTGGAAGATGAGCAGGTCGGCGTCGCGCGGGTAGAGATCGTGCTCGCCTGTGAGGACGAGGCTCGACGCACCGAAACCGCCTATGGCACGGTTCTCAAACTCAATGATCGCCCAGGGGAAACGGCTGCGGAGCACATTGATCATCTCCCGGGAATGCATGCCCTGGGTGATGGACTGACCATAGAAGAAGATGCGGACCCGGTTGCGCCTCTCCGCCGTGCTCGTGGCCAGCAGATTCATGGTGCGCTGGATGCGCTTGCCGAACTCGTCCTGGTCTTGCGCACGGGGAATTTCCGGGATCCGCGTCCGCTCGAAGTCCTTCCAGAAGGGGGGGATTTGCCCCCGTCGGCCACGCTTTGGATCCCCGGACAGGAAATCATAGAGTGGCTGAGGCGCGAGGGGTGCCTTGCCCCAGACCAGGAAAACGCCTTTGCGGAGTCCGCCGGTTCCCATGTTGCCGCGCAGGTGAACAGCGATGTCCGTGTCGCCCGGAGTCGCGCCGGCCTTTTTGAGATCCACCAGAAATGGCTCGCACCAGAGCAGTCCGGGGGCAGTTCCCGTCGCCTTTGCCGTGTGCGAGAACGCCAGCTTGCCGTTGATGTAGATTTCTCCCTCTTCATCCACACAGGGAAAGAAGAGGGTGCAGGATGGCTGACTGAGCTGTTCGGCGGTCAGTTGGATCTTCGTTCGGGCCACGGCCCAGCCTGAATAGCTACCGAAGGAAATCTCGGGCGCATTGGCCGCCTGCGCCATTGGACCGAGTCTGTCCGGATCCGCAGTCAGGGGCATGTTTTTCAGCCTTCGCCATTTCAGGTCTCCTGTCTTTTCGGCTTCAAAGAATGGTGCCGCGGCTTTCCCCCGCCGGATCATCTCCGCGGTTTCGGGGATCTTTCGCGGCAGGATGAGAAGTCCGGAGGAGAGCAGATCGGCAATGCCATGCTCTGGCGGCCACCAGCAGGTCGAGGTGGCATCGCTAGTGCGTCGGATGTTCATGTTGAAGCGGAGTTGCTGGAAGGTGTCAGGCTTGATGTTGATCGCGGCCAGAGGAAGGGCCAATTCGGCAATCCACTTCCCCTCTTCCGTCTTTGCGCCGTAGGCCACGCCTTTCCGCAAGGCACCCACCTGGGC
>JAGLDW010001258.1 GCA_023145395.1 Lentisphaeria bacterium
TCCATCGGACAAGTGCGACAGAGGGCGGCTGGCATCGATGGCCTCGTCAATCGCATTGACTCGAATGCGCGTGGCGGCTCCTGGATCCGTCGCCACCGTGACCGGCACGAGTTCACTGCGGTCGGCGCCCAGCCAGCCCATGCGCTCCAGAGTACGTTTCAGGGTCTCGGCAGGAATTGCTTCCGGCTGCATCGGGGTGTGGAAATCATCGTTTTTGAGAGCGTTGATGCTGTCGCCGTTTAGAGCCACATCGAACAATCGGACCTCGTCTATGGCATACCCGGGTCGGCCACCACCTCGGAAACTGTGATTGAAAAAGCCGAGGGAAAACTGCCGGGCGGGGCAATCCGGAACCTCTGCCCAACCATGCTCCGGCGCCCAGGTGGATGTCACCAGCTCGCCGTTGTCGTACATCCTGACCCCCATGCGCGAATCCCACACCAGCGCCAAGTGTCGCCACTCGCCCCTGCGCCATAGATCCTTGATGGGATAGGATGCCATGTGCAGCCCCCCGCTTCCCTCGAACACGCTTGCATAGCAGCTCCCCATGGGTGTCTTTCCCGACATCATCCGTGGTCCCCACATGAGCAGGCATCCCCAGTATCCCTCGACGGATGTGCTGACACCCAGGAGCACCGGCCGGCAGTAGGGAGCGCCATCTTCGTCTGAATCGGGTTTGAACCACAGCGAGCATGTTCCCCGCGAGGCATGCAGGTGTCCGGGCGCGCTGTAGAACACCCGGGCATGGCGGGGATTGCGCCCGCTGTAGGTCAAAGCGTTGCCGGTGTGTCCCAGTGTATCGCATTGAGCGTAAGCGGCAGCCAGCGGGATTCCCAGTCCGCGTGCATAGTCAGGCGCCACTCCTGCATCGAACGACGCGTAGAACGTCTGATGAGCCAACTTCCTGGGCGCTCCGCCGTCCGCCTGGGACCATGCGAACGTCGCACTCAGAATTCCCACGAGAAACCATACTGCGCCCGACTGCAGGGGCAGGAAAAAGTTGCCCGGACGGGGCAGTGCACCGCGATACTGAAGTGTGTTTGTGATCATTGTGTGTGTGGTTTGCCATGAGAGTGTTGATGCCGCCATGATCGCCTTTCCCAGATGCCCTACATCTTCGCCAGCTCCGTCAGTGTCCGCAGTATCTCGACGCGCACGGTGTCCTGCACCGTGCGGTCCTTGGGCTTGTCCCACCGCCAGTTGTTCGCACCGTCCTCACTGGCCATGACCCGCGCGGGGGCGGTCGCTAGAAGCTGCTTCGCCGCCGCGAGCTTCGCGGTGGGAACGCCCGCGGCCTCAAGCTTCTCAATGCTGTTTCGCAGCATCGTCAGGTACTCGAAGTCCTCGGCGCTCTCGCGGATTGCCTCCATGTACTTGGCCGCGGTCACGCTGGTGTCGTCGAGGTAGACGGGAGAGTAGGGTCCCAACGATGTTTTGCCGATGTACTCGTTCCAGCACGATGCGCCGCCGTTGGACGAGAAGCACCAGAAAGCGGAACCCTTCGCCCCGATGGCAAAGCCGTGCCACGCCTGCAGCAGGTAGTAGCTGAACGGGTCCAGACCGCGTGCTGGGCCGGAGCAGCTGTAGAACCACACGTCGGTGCCCCTGGCCTGCGCCTCCAGCAGCAGATCCCGATACCACTGTGGCCTTCGCAGATGCTGTTGTCGGGCGGGGCAGAGTATATCGGCGGCCTGGTACATCTCCAGAACCCCGTCGTTGGGCTCGCGCGGTCCCGGATCCGTCCAGGTGACGATCTCCGGCGCTCCTGCATCGATGGCCCGGAACCACGCCACGCTGGCATCGTACTGCTCCCGGCTATGCGGCTCGTCGAGGACATGCAGGACGAGCTGACTGGCCTCCAGTCCCAGTTTGACCATGTGGTCGGCCCAGAAGCGCGCCCAGTTGCCGACCTTGGTGTTGAACCTATCGCTGCCGGGCATGTCGCCATCGAAGGGGGTGCCGGAGCGTTGGGCCAGGAAGACCATATACATCTTCGCGTCCGGCCAGTTGGCCTGCCAGGCGTCGAAGTTGTCGGTGGACGGCTTCTCGGTCATCTTACCCGCCGCGTCATACTTGCCGGCGGGCATCGCCTTCGAGCCCCTGGCCCAGGGCGCGTTGACGAAGTGCTCGGCCATGTGCTTGATGAAGGCGCCGCGGTTGACCTCGGTGAGGCCCTGGTAGTTCCCGTGCATGTTCGTGTAGTCAAATCCGCCCACGCAAAGCGTGGTCCGGTCGGGGAAGCGCAGCGGCCAGATGCGCAGCGTCAGCGGCACGCTAATAGTCCGACCCTCGGTGCGGATCTCAAGCGCGCCGGTGTGCTCTCCCGCCGGGATGTCGGGGCGGTTGACGGCCAGCCACACCTGCCGCGCCATGCCCGTGGGAGCATCGACCAGCCAGTCCCCCCCTGCGCGCTCGGCGTCCACCAGCGCCGCAGCCACCGAGCCGATCTGCATGTGCGGGGTGCCCACATGCTCGACCCGCTGCACCGTGAGATAGTCGGGATTGTCGCCACCGGGCAGGCCGACGACGCGCAGTCGCAGGTCCAAAGCTTCCTCACTGGCGTTGGTGAAGTTGAGTACGTCCGCACGGAACTCGTTGCTCATCATGTCCACGCGCAGTGCAGGGGCGGTGTCATCGGGGGGCTCGGCCACCGGCGACAGCGGGTCCCAACGATTCTGGCGCCATATGCGCAGCGTCGGCTTTCCCTGCGCTCGCCACACCTTCGCCTGCAGCGCAAAGATGTCACGCTCGACCTTGGCCATGGGCAGCACGGCCCGGAAGTTGGCCAGCGATGGCAGGGGCATCCTGTCGATGGCTTTGGCCAGCTCGCCGGCTCGGGTCCGCAGGCCAGCGTGCTCGGCCTCGGGTGCCTCCACGATCGTGTCCGACACCATGGTGAGTACCTCTTCGAAGTGCCGCCTGATTTGGCGCGTGGCGATGCGGTCGGACACGTGCTGGCCCGGATCGGTGACGGACTCTCCCCGGGTGGCCTCGGCCAGCCAGGCGTCTTCGCCGCGGCAGACCTCGATCTCGTCGCAGAACACGAAAGGGCCGCCGGGCTCCATCGCCACGTGCATGTAGCGACCGTGGGTGCGAAGTTGGTCGGTCCATATCCGCCTGACGCTGTACTGACCGTAAGGCGGCAGGGGGGCGCGCTGGTTGTGCAATTTCACCACGTCGCCGATGTAGTGCCAGTTTTTGCCGTCGTCACTGACGTGGACGATGACGCTCGCGGGCCAAGTCACGCCGGAGACTCCGGCCGCCGAGCCTAGCGACATGCCGCGTATGGGCTGGGCTTTTCCCAGGTCGATGGTCACCTGCGCAGGCTTCGAGGTGCGCCAGCCAACGGTGCTCTTCTGTGCCCATATAGAGGAAGCCCCCTCGGTGTAGACGCCGTCCGTGAGCTGGGTCTTGTCATCGGGGTCAGAGCAGAGCTCATATCTGCCCCCCATGGTCATGGTGTAGGAGGTGCCCAGCGCGATGTTCTCGCCCAGGTCGGGAAGTTGCTCGCCGGGACCGGCGTCCGCGACCTTGGCCAACTCGACCAGCGCGACCCGTACGTTCCCGGCGTTGGCCTCCGCGCCGGAGCGGTGCTTGTCGTCGGCGTAAAGCTTGATGATCATGTCCGCCTCGGTAGGCTTGAAGCGCAGGCCCACGGTCTGCCACAGCCCGCTGCGGCGGGCCAGCGCTCGCCCCAGTTCGCTCTCGTCGGTGGCGCTGCTGACCGTGACGACCGGCATCAGTCCGCCGCCGGTCTTGAGCTTCACCCGCAGCTCCCAGGTCACGCCGGGCTTGAGGGACTGAACTCTCTGGGTCGCCGGACCGGACGCGGCGGTCCCGGCATCGTAGAAGAGACACATCTCCCCGGTGGGTCCCGCGAGCGTGCGCCTCCAGGCCCCCCCATCGGGGAGGCGCCACTCAGCCGGCGCGTTTGCATCGCGCGCGTCCACCTGTGCGAAGTCGGGGTTCTTGACGGGGTTGCCGCCCGCACACGCGCAGTACACTAGCGTGAGACAGATCAGCGACGGCAGGATGCTTCTCATCATCATCTTTCCTCAGTTCGTCCTTGACGATATTCGAACTTGACTGCCCCAGACAAAGATACCCTCCCGATTGGGCACGAGCCACGAAGCTGAGTACGGTCACATCGAGCCAGATACGGTCGCCAGTTCGAAGGTCGCCTCCACCGCCAGCTCATAGACGTACACATATGGGTCGCGCTCATGCGGTGGCTTCGGCATCTCGAATGCCAGGGCATTGCCGCCGTTGCGCAGCTCCTTTTCTCCAAGGCGTCTGACGAGGACAGTTGCCTCGCCCTCCCTGGTGTAATTGCTCACGAGCAGCAGCACGCCTCCGTCCGTTTCGAGAGTGGATGCGAACTGACGGCGCCCGGAGGCGGAGATCCCCTCTCCGGGCCTGCCCGGCCAGAAGATGTCTTCGTTGTCCGCAATGATACCATTTGACCTCGGCGATTTCCGCGATGATGCGCAGGTAGTGACGGTTCGGCTTGAAGGCGAACCAGCGGTAGACGCGAGATGTGTCGGTCTTCCGGTGATCAAAGAGCAGTGCTTTGCCGTCCGCTGGATCCGCCTCGATGCCCTTCACCACCGTTCCTTCCCTCGTGCCCACATCCGCGCCCCAGTGTTTCAGCCCCTCTCTGAACTCATCCACCAAGGCAAACTCCACAACGTTCGCATCGGAGATGGCGGCGGACGCGGAGGAAATCACTACAGCCGCGACGAATGTTCTCATCTGTGCTTCCCTTTGGTGTTCTGGGTTGTTGGCCGTCGGTTCACTCGATCACACTCCGGACGATCTTGACCCACTCTCGCATACGTTCCCGGTCCCCCTGGACCGAGACCACATCCTTGAGGTTGATCTCGTAGTGGCAGCCATGCTTCTCCAGCACATCCCGTCCTTCGGCGATGATGCGCCGCACCCGATCCCGGTCAAAGGTGGCGCACACCTGATCGGTGGGGTTTGGGCGCCACGAAATAATGTAGTCCCCGCCGATCTGTTCCGCGCACTTCTCCAAGTCCGAAGCAGGCGTCACCGAGATCTGACGGAGGTTTTTGACCTCGCGCAGCATGTCGATCTTATGCGTCAGATCCTCGCAGCACCCGTAGGCGCTGGCGGCGAACATTTCCATAATGGGCTTCTGGTAGTCAAGGGCGAATCCCTTGTGCATCCGCGGAGAGATCCCCGTGAACTCCTGAGCATGCATGAGGCACCAGAGGTCGCTGTGCTTGGCTGTCACGTTGGGAGCTGGGTCAACCGTGTAGTTGCTGTAGGGACAGGACTGGGGAAATTGGTCCGCACGCGAGATGTCCCCGAGGCGCTCGCCTTTCTCATGGGCTGCCAGGACGGCTTTCTGCATGATTCCGAGAAGCCGGTGCAGCCCGTCAGGATCATCCGCCATGTCCATCATGATCTGGGTCATGCCACGCATATTCGTGACCGTCGGAGCTAGGGACTCCCGAAAATAGATTGGCGTCCGATCGACATGGATCGGTATGATGTCCCCCACGGCGTCTTCCAGCAGCTTGCGGTTCCCCGCGGTCTTGTCCTCGTCGATGCCGTGCTCGACGGGGAGGATCGCACTGAGGTCGTCCAGCGACTTCAGCGGCGGGTCCACGTAAAAATCAGCTGCCCCGCCATCAACGGGACGGCGTCCTTCGAACGTACGCCGTGGAAACGACACGCCCCACGCGCCTTTCTCAAGTCCCGTGCGGGTTGCCTGAAGCACCAGGTACGGTTGGATCAGATAGTCGTCGCCGAGGTAGTGGTGGTACAGGTCGATCTTGAGTTCCTGCTCCTTCTGCCGGAAGAGCGGGTGTGTGCATTCCAGATTGATGATCTCCTCCAACTCGTCGGTGAAGAGAATAGCCCAGATATAGATCATGGGCCTCTCCATGTCGCAGTCGTGGAGTCTGCGCCACTGGCCCTTGATCTTCTCCCTGTCCCGGGTCGCCGCCGCCGCCATGCAGCGCTTGGCAAGTTCTCTCAGAATCTTGGTGTCGGATTCAATTGTCATGCATTTTGCTCCTTAGGGTCCGCACGGAAACAACTTACCATTTTGGCGAGAGCATCGGATGG
>JAGLDW010001259.1 GCA_023145395.1 Lentisphaeria bacterium
GTCTCATCCGCACTGGCACTGGCGACCAGACGCCCATCGGGAGAAAACATGACCGAGTAGACTCTGCCTCCATGTCCGGAAAACGTTGTTTCCACCCGGCCGCTTTGCAGGTCCCATACCTTAAGAATCCCGAGGCCATCACCGGTCACCAAACGATGGCCATCGGAGGAGAAAGCAGCAGAGCTGACGCCGTGCGTGTGTCCCTCCAGCTTCCTGTGCAGTTTACCTGTGTCCGCGTGGAGAAGTTCAATGTCCTTCCCGCAGCGAGTTGCCAACCAGCGGCTGTCTGGAGAAAAGGTCACGAACACGGCGTTGTGCGACTCGATGGACCACAGTTCCTCTCCTGTATCTGCCTCCCACATGTGCAGTTTTTCGCCAAACCCGCCGGCCGCGATGCGGCGGCCGTCGAGGGAAACCGCCACTGACCGGACTGACTTTAGGTTGCACTCGAGGACCAGCAACTCCCGCTTGGCGTCGATGTTCCAGACTCTCACCGTGCCATCGTCACCAGCGGTGGCCAGCCGTCTCCCATCGGGGAAGAAAGCGACTGAACGGACCCATGAGGCCTCAGATGTCCTTGCTTCGCCTTTGAGCTGCCACAACTCCTTGCCGGTCTTGACATCCCAGCCCCTGATCTCTCCGCTTGTGTGTCCCGTCACAAGACGGTCTCCATCAGGCGAAAAGGCGAGGCATACGCCCCCTGTCACGGGCAACTCCCGAAGCTTTGTCCCGTTCCGCACATCCCAGAGGATGGTTTTCCTGCCTCTGTCGGCACTCGCGAGGAGCCGTCCGTCCGGAGAAAAGGCCACGGCAAGAACCCGCTCTGCGTGCCCATGAAGCGTCAACAGATCCGGATGGCACTGCTTCATGAGATGGCCCCACTCCCAGTGGCGCAGGTGTTTCGGCGTCTTCCACAGCAGTTCTTCCGCCTTGCCAAAAGCACCCCCCTTGATCCTGGCGTCCGCAACCGCGACTAGGTTGACGTAGTTTTCGTAAACAAGTTCGCGATTTGCCGCGATTGCTCTGTTTTTCTCATCGGTGGCGATTTCGCGCTGCCTGGCTTCCTCAGTGCGCGCCTCCATCGCAATCTGTTCGGCCTCCTTCGCGATCTGTTCGGCGTGGACTGCGCGGTCGCGCTGGCGTTTGGTGATCAGGTAGGCTGTGACCGAGACCACGATCACGATGGCGGCGGCAGCCAGCGCCGCGATCCGGCTCAGCCGGGCGACGCGTGCGCGGTGCGCGGCCTGCGCGGTCGCGGTCTCCACCTGGGCCGTCAGGGCTGTGGGCGGCTTGAGTGGTTCGCCATCGACGGTGTACTCCCGGCATTCGCTCTCGATGACAATGACCTCCGAACGAGCGAGCACCAGATCGCCGCGCGTCAGCGCCCGGCGAGCGAGCGCCTCCCGGGCGCGGCGGAGGCCCTTGACGGCCGGCGCATTGCCGCTCCACAGCGTCAACGCCTGCCGGTACCCCGAGATGGCTTCGTTGCATCCCGCGTAGATCTCGCCAGCTTGGCTCTGCCGCACTTGTGCCAGATGCTCTTTCGCGATCGATGCGAGGGCGATGCTTTCCGCATGCCGGAGGTAGTCGCGCAACGCCTGCT
>JAGLDW010000126.1 GCA_023145395.1 Lentisphaeria bacterium
ACGTAGTTCGCGTAGGCGTAGCCCATGACGACCGCGTCGGGGTCGTGCTTGCGGGCGAGGGCGAGCACGCCCTTGTAGTAGCGGGCATACCGGTCGGACAGCGAACCCAGGTTGGCGACCCATTTGCCATCGCTTGCGGCATAGGCCTCCCGGGCGCGCTGCAGGCGCTCGTCCCAGGGGAATGCAAGAGTCGGATCCGGCTCGTCGAGGGCGAGGCAGAATGGGCACAGACACCGGCCCGACGTGTCATTCTCACTACAGTCGATCCAGGGCTTGTCGGGGCGTCGTGTTTGCAGCCAATGTTGAACAACGGCCTCCTGGAACGCAGGATGGCCAACCGACATGCTGATCAGCTTTGGGCTCCCCCCGTGATAGGTCGGGTCCGAGCGCCGACTGCCGTCGGGGAGCAGGTTGAAGTATTCCGGATGTGTTTCGCCGTGGCGTTTCCACCAGGTAGTGAACGCATGGGCCATATCCATATTCCGTCCCATGGCGAAGCGGTGACGCCGCAGCCACTTGCCCTGTTCGGAGAGGAACCGACTGCGTGCGCCCGGTGACGACCAGCCCGCCGTGCCGGCAATCATGTTGCCGCCGTCCCGCCAGCGCGTGTGCACCAGAGGGGGACTCCCGACCTCGTCCCACTGGTCCACAATGACATTGGCAGTCTTGGGGATGATTTCGCCCAGCTCGCCCGGCCACAGCCATTTCACCTGCAGGTGTTTCTCGAGAAACTGGTAGACGGCAAACAGCGTGCCGACGCGCGTGCGATTGCCGTGCAGGATCCAGGCCGCAGCGCCGTCGCTGTCGTCACCGGCTAGGAAAAAATGGTTGTCTCGCAGCTTTAGAATCCAGGTGTTTGGATCCAGTTCTGTGGTTGCAATACCCGCATCGGCCGTAGCCTGGCATGTGCCAAGGATCACGAGTGCGCCAGTCTGCGGAGCTTTGCTCTCGGACACGATGGGCAACGCCGCACCTGTCGCGCGTTTCAGGTGGTAGTTCAACTCCTGCGCGGCAAGACGGACGACCGGCAACGGCTGATCCGGAACCACAATCGTCGCAACGGGCTTGCCGTCTTTGACCAAGTCCAGACCAACGCAGGGACGGCTGGATAGGGTAACAAGCAGCAACAGAAACGAATACGCGCACTTTGTGTTCCACGTCATGACAGGCTCCAACCATCTGGATATCGAATCGTAGAGTTTGTACGGATCCTCAGTCATTCCGAGGGAGGATCTGGCAACGTCCTTCCCCCTTCGCCGGGGGGAAGATAGGGGCGGCACAAGGAAAAAACAACCGGGGAAGGAAGCACGCGCCAGAGCCGCGTGTCCGAGGCGTCCGGAGGGCTGGTCTCCAGACCGGACTGTGCTTTTCGCATGCATGGCGGCACTGGAGCCAACCCACGTTGTTTCGCGGCCTTCGCAGCGGGCGGCGGTCGGGGGCGACACGCCCTCCAGGAGCTGCGGGGTTCGCAGTGGCAAAGCGCGGTCAGGGCAGAGGGATGCGCTTCGCCTCGATGAAATCGCCGCGCACGGACAGGAGGTAGCTGTGGGCAATTGCGTGGCTGACCCGGGCGCGGATGACTTCACGCTCGGCAGATGCCAGAGCGGCTTGCGCGTCCAAGACATCCAGACTTGTGCTACGCCCCAACTTGAAGCTCTTTTCCTCCGCCTCAAGCAATGCGCGGGCATGCTCTACGGACTCGGTGGCGGAGGTGATGCGCTTGCGGGCGGTGACCATCTGATCGTAGGCGTCGGCGACCTCGTTCATCGCCTGCTCGACGATATGGCGCCTCTTCGCATGGGCACGTTTTCGTTCAAGGATCGCAGCCCGGTGATCCCCCTTCGCGGTCCGGTTTCCAAGAGGCATTTTCAGCACTACACCCACCTCCCAGGTGGTGTCCTGGGCCGAGCCTGCATCGCGAAGACTGCCGGCGGCATGGTCGTCAGCGCCATCGACGCCGACTCCCCCGTAGACCTGCAGGGCGGGTAGACGCTGGTTCCTGGCATAGTCCTCTCGCAGTCTGGCGGTATCCGTGTCGAGCAATGCCTGTCTGACGTCGGGGCGTTTCTCGCAGGCAATGTTCAGGGATCGTTCGAGCGTCAGTTTCCCGTCGGGTGGAGGCGGGTCGTCGGCCAGCGAGAAGGTACTGCTCAGAGACCGGGCGTCGAGCACGCCCAGATAGCGAAGCAAGCGGTTCTTGAACAAGGAGATCCGATTCTCCGCGTCGAGGATCGAAACCGCCTGCGAAGCGGCGCTGGATCGGGCGCGAATGATCTCGATGGGTGCGGCCTGCCCAACCCGCACCTGGGCCTCGCCCACCTTCACAAGCTGATTGGCCCGCGCCAGTTGCTCGTTCCGCACTGCCAAGTCGGCCTGCGAATAATAGAGATTCCAATACGCCTGCTCCACCTGGAGCAAGTTCACGATGAGCGTGCCACGCACGCCCTCCAGCGAGCGGTTCCATTCGTTCCCCGCGATCAAGATGTCCTTCCAGTTGGACGAGCGCCCTGCGTTGCGCAGCAAATCCTGACGCAGTATGATGGCGCCGAGAGAGTCGCTGAGCGGATCCATTCCGACTGGTGCGCCGTGATCATCCGTGTAGTCCTGGTTGCCCTTGAGTTCGATCTCGGTGCCCGTTGTGAACCGCTTGCTGACTGCCAGGCTGAACACGCCGCGGTCGCTGCGCTGGCTGCTTTCCGGGTCCGTGCCCAGCGCATCGTCTCGCTCCTCCCAGGACGTCGTGGCCTCGAGCGTGGGATCAAATGCCCCTTTGGCACTTTCCACCCGTGCCTCCCCTGCCTCGGCGCCCAGGCGCGCTGCCCGAATGTCCTTGTTGTTCGCGAGCGCCAGGGAAAACGCCTGACGCAGCGCCAACTTTGCCGGCACGACGGGAGCGTCCTCGCACATGCACACCAAAGGGAGAACAGATCCCAGTGCAAGGAGAAGAGAGTATCTCATGATCATGTTCAAGCGTCCTTTTCGCGGCAACTCTAGCGCACTCGGATGAAGCCGCGGGCGGTGGTCCCCGTCACAGTGTGTTCGGCCAGGGGTTCGACCGGCACAAGTCGGATCCAAACCCGGTCCGACTGTCCGAATGCTGTGGTTTGCTCCGCCTGGCCACCCGCGCCGCGATCGAGCGTCTGCGTGTGAAGACCGACCTGTCTGACTGTGGCTTTGACACGGTTTCTGGAGTTGGCCGGGACCGTGAGCCAGGCTGACTGGCCCACGTCCACCTTCATTGCGTCCTCCTCGTCCACGAAAGCGTCGATCCAGCGCGGTTTGGACTCGTCGCTGACCAGAATGATGGGCACGCCTTTGCGGCAGATCTCACCCACTTTGCAGAACACACGGGTGACCACGCCGTTGATGGGACTGACAATCTCCATGCCCCCCACAGCCGCCTGCCGGGCCTTGACAGTGGCCTCTGCCTTGCGCAGTTCGGCCTCCGCGGCCTCAACTCGCTGCCTGGCGATGGCAATCTCCTCGCGGCGGGCCTTCGCCACGCCTAGTTGCGCCTCGGCTTCCTTGCATTCGGCGCCACGAATCTCCAGAAGACGCTCGGTGGCGATCAGGTCGTCTTTCCCGCAGGCCGCCATGGCCACCGAAGCCGCCTCCATCTCCACGGCCTTCTCCGCCGCCTTGATCTCCTCGGGACGCGAACCCGCCTCCAGCAGTTGCAGCGCCAGTTCAGCCTGTCGAAGCGTGTGCTTCTGATTCTCCAGCCTGGTCTTGCGCACTTCGAGGATGTATGTGGAGTCGATTCCCTCCTGCACAAGCTCTCTGCTCTGGCTCACTTCGAGTTCGCACAGCGCGAGAGTCGTTTTCGCGGCGGCGATGTATTCACGGGCTCCTTCCAGTTCCTCCTTGCGCGGCCCGGCGCGGAGGCGGTCGAGTTCCGCTTCCTGCCGGTCTTGCCGAGCCTGCGCCTGGCGAATCTGCTCCGGCAAACGCCGACGGGCGGCGGAAAGCTGGGCTTTCAGACTGGCCACGCGTGCTTCTGCGACGGCGACACGCGCGGAGGCCATGACAATATCCGCCTCGACTTGGCTCCCGGTCAACCTGGCCTGTGCCCGCGCCTGGAGACAGGCACTTTCGCGAATGGATCTGTCGGCCTCCGCCGCCGACAGGAACGCTCTGAGTTCCGTGTCGTCGAGCCGCGCGACGACCTGCCCCTTCTCCACCCGCTGGTATTCGTCCACATGGACTTCGAGCAGCCGGGCGTCCACCTTGGGCGAAAGCTCGACCACGGCGGCGCGGACTCGGGCCGACAAGGTGGGGACGTAGGTCACGTAGTACCAGATGGCCGCGGAGATCCCCCCGACCACAAGCAGTGCGAGGACCACGCCACCACTGATGAACCAGCGGCGCCAGGAAACGCCTTTGGCTGGTTGCGCCTCATTGCGCGCGTCGCGCCGCATCTCGTAGCTATTCTGTCCATTCTCGTCCGCCATGATGTCCCTCAAGTTTCGCTTTCGATCAGGCGCCGGCTGGTCTCGTCCAGGTCTTGGACGCTGGGGATTTCGAAGCGGTTGCCGTCTGCGTCGGTGATGATCAGCCGTCCGCCGGGTAGCGGTCGGATGTGCCGTTGCCGGTCCACCACTTCGAACTTCGCGTAGCCTTGGTTGGTCTGCACCTCCCACATGGACACGCCCATGATCTCCCCGATGCTGTCGACTCGGGTGATAATCAGCCGGTAGTACGTTCGTTCAAGCGCGAAGTCCAACGCCGCATGGCTTTCGGAGTCCAAGTCCTCCGGATTGAGAAGCAGCGCGACCTCGCCCTCCTTGTCCGCCATGAAGCTAATATAGGGCGCCTTGGAGGACAGAGGAAAAATTTTCCGGGGGGAAATGTCGTCAAAGGTCTTGCCGTCCACCTCCAGATGCAGGATGCGGAATTCATCCTCCCACACGCGCATCTTGTCGGCGGCGACACCCCAGTCGAGGCGCAGTCCCGATGCTTCGGATTGTGTCGTGTCGTCGTTCATCTACCAGGCTTTCGTCTTCGACAACTCGGCTTGCATGCGGCAGAGCTTCGCGTAGAGCCCGTCCTTCTCAAGCAATTCGTCGTGCGTGCCGATCTCGATCAGCTTCGATTTCTCCAGGACCACCAGGCGGCTGGCATTGCGGAGCGTGCTGAGGCGATGGGCGATGGCGAAGGTGGTGCGGTTCTGCACCAGCCTCTCCAACGCGATTTGGATCTTGCTCTCGGTCTCGGTGTCCACGGAGGCGGTCGCCTCGTCGAGAATCAGGATCTTGGGATCGCGGAGCACCGCGCGGGCGATGGAGATACGTTGCCTCTCCCCACCGGACAGCGTCTGTCCGCGCTCGCCGATCATCGTGTCGTAGCCGTCCGGAAGATTGACGATGAACTCGTGCGCGTTGGCGGCCTGCGCGGAGGCGAGGATGACATCGGGATCCGCGTCGGGATCCGCGTAGGCGATATTCTCCCAGATGGTGCCGCGGAACAGATATGGCTCCTGCAGCACGACGCCGATCTGCTGGCGGAACCACTGTAGGTCCAGGCCGCAGACGTTGTGTCCGTCGATCCAGATGCCGCCCTCCTCCACATCGTAGAAGCGCGCGATCAAATGCACGAGCGTGCTCTTGCCGGCGCCGCTGGGTCCGACCAAGCCGATCATCTCGCCCGGCTCTGTCGTGAAATTGATGTCGTCCAAGGCATACTTGCCCGGTTCGTACGAGAAACGGACGTTTCGGAACTCGATCCTCCCCTGCATCGAGTCGATGCGCTCGCCAGGGTTGTAGATAGGCTCGGGATCCGCATCCAGAATCTCGAAAACACGTTCGGCGGAGGTCAGGCAGCGCTGCAGCCAATGACTCATGCGCCCGAATTGCTGGACCGGTTGATAGAACCGCCACAGGTAGCTCACGAACGCCACCAGCGTTCCCACGGTGGCCTTGTCGTTCATGACCATGTAGCCGCCCACGCTGAAAATGAGGATCGACCCCAAAGTCGATTGCAGACGCAGCATGGGGAAGAATCCGGAGGAGAGTTTTGCGGCGCGCATCTCCTCGTGAAAGAGCTGTTCGCTGCGCTGCCTGAACTTGGTTGTCTCCCTGCGCTCCTGGGCAAAGGCTTTGACGACGCGAATGCCGGGGATGGTGTCGGCCAGGATGGCGGTCAGACCTGACGAGCGGCGCCAGATCCGATGGAAGATCAGGTGGATGCGGTGGCCGAAGACAAGGGTGCTGATGACGATGATCGGCGTCGGCGCCAACGCCAGCAGAAACAGCTTCCAGTTCATCATCAGGAGAATGGCCGCGATCAACACCATGGTCGCCAGATTCACCAGGATTTCCTGCACGCCCTCCGCGACGAAGAACTGTAGCCGGCCAAGATCGCTGGTCACGCGCGACATGATGCGCCCGGTCTCCCGCTGGGCATAGAAGCGCAGGCGCATGATTTGCAGTCGTTCGTACAATTCGGTGCGCATGTCCAGCAGGACACGCTGCCCCACCCATTGCATGATGTAGGTTCGGAAGATCGACACTAGCGCGGCTCCGACACTGGTGACAATCAGCGCGATCACGACCACCGGCAGCAAGGGCATGTTGCGTGGTCCGATCACATCGTCGATCAGCACCTTGTTCAGGAGAGGAGGCGCCAGATTCAGGAGAGTGATGAGCAGAGTTAGAAACAGACTCAGGATGGCCATCAGGCGATAGGGCACCAAATGCACGAGGAGCCGGATCAGGATCTTGCGCCGGTCCATGCAGCTCGTGCAGACCTCGCTCCAGCGACTCAGCGCCCGGCCGCAGCGGCTGCAGCGGTTGCTCGGACGCTGGGTGACTGGCACCACCACCTCCTCGAACCCTTTTCCCTCCTTGCGCTGCTTGACCACTTCGTTGATGTAGTAGCAGACATCCGACACCTCGTGCTGACTGCCGAGGCCGAACCGAGCCACCTCGCAGGCGTGCGAGTCAAGGGTGAGTATCAGAGCGCCCGAGCCAATGAAGACGCGCACTTTCGCGCCCGTCACACGCTCCAGAGGCGCTTCGAACCCGATCTCGCATGTGTCCGAGTCCGTGGATGGGGCGAGAACGAGGTAGCGCTGGTTGGTCAGAATATTCCATCGCTCGCCGAACGCGCCGCTCTCGAGAATGTCGGCGTAGAAGAAACCAGCAGCGTGCTCCCCCGGCGTCAACACCCCTCCCAACCAGTCACGCACGTCCTCCGGCATCTCCGCAAGGCGGGACTGGATCGATTCGCTGTCTCTGCTTGTTTGTGTGCCCTCGCCCATTGCTCCGTCTCTTCTCCCGCTGCGATCGTTCTCCTCCCGTGTGAATGCAAAGAGGAACCCCCAACACTGACACGCAGGTATGCCTTTGTCCACCCCTGGGGTCGGCGGAAAGGGCGCATGCCAGTTCCGTAGGCGCTGTCCGCAATCCGCGCCGCGCGG
>JAGLDW010001260.1 GCA_023145395.1 Lentisphaeria bacterium
ACAACGTGTTACACACTCAAGTCCGCCTCAAAACGAAATTCAAAATGTGAGTGAGTTAGTAGGCGCCTTCGCCGAGGAGGACGACACGGGGAGTGCGCAGAACGACATGCAGGTCCAGCCAGACCGACCACTTGCGCACGTAGTACACATCGAGCGCCACGCGGTCGACAAAGGGGATGTCGTTGCGTCCGGACACCTGCCAGAGTCCAGTCAGTCCGGGCCGCACTTGGATGTAGAGGCGGAACTGGTCGCCGTACAGACAGACTTCGTCGCGGACGATGGGGCGGGGGCCGACAAGGCTCATTTCTCCGACCAGCACGTTCCAGAGCTGGGGCAGTTCGTCCAAGCTGGTTCGGCGCAGAAAACGCCCAAGCGGAGTTACGCGGGGATCGTCCGTCAACTTCCGCTCGCTACGCCATTTCTCCTCGGCTTCGGGATGCAGTTTGAAATGGGCGTCGAGCACAGTGTCCCCATCCGTGACCATGGTGCGGAATTTCCACATGTGGAAGGTGTCTCCTCCGGCGCCCACCCGCTCCTGGCCGTAGAAAACGTTGCCCCTGGACGTGAGCTTGACTAGGAGAGCAAGCAACGCGGTCAGCGGCAGCGTGAGCGGCAGGCTGGCGAGCACACAGGCGATGTCCGTCGTCCGCTTTACGGCACGTGGCAGAGGCAGCAGAAGGTTGCGTCGAATTTCCAGACCCAGGAAGGCTCCAAGGTCCAGAGCGTTGACCCACAGTCCACCGAGCTCCGGCAGCTCGGGCACGATGAGCACGTGTTGAAATGCCTGTCCGGCGCCGGCAATGAAATCGCAGAGGCGCTGCGGATCCGCTCGTGTCACTGCGAGCACTGCGTATCGCACGCGCTGGTGACTCGCCAGTTCCCGCGCCACCTCGATGCTCGGCACATCGGCCAGGGGAATGTTGTCGTCCAGGGGAATCACCAGGATGGGTTTGAGGCCCAAAGAGGGGCGTCGAATCAGGACTTCGGAGATGTGACGCGTCGCGGCCTCGGAACCTATGACCACGCATGGCACCCCCCACCAGGCGCATCGTGCGCAGAGACGCCGCAACCAGCTGCGTGCGACGGGAATGGCGACGATGCTCAGTGCCCAGGCGATGAGAAACACCCCGCGAGAATACCGCACACCTGTCTTGGACAGGAACACGGTCACACCCAGCGACAGAAAGGCGATGGTGGTGGCGTAGGTGCAGAGACGCAGCTCTTCGGCATCTCCAAGCCCAGCGCCCGGATAGAGCGCCGCGCCATGGTACAGGCCGCTCCATTCGTAGAGCAGGAGAAAAAGGACCAATGTGGGCCAAAGGCGGACATAGAGCATGGGCTCGTATTGACCGCGTAGAAGCAGGTAGCCCCAGACGGCGGCGGTAGCGCATAGAACCACCGCCGAGAGGTCCGTCAGCACCAGCAGACTGACGGTCAGCCTGGGGCAATTGCGCACTTGGGGGATTTGTTGGGTGTCGTCGTTCATGATGTCTGAGTTGGCGTCGGGCCGTTGCAAGGATCTCGCCGCCTCGCTACAGTAATGCGACATTCTCCAAGCCAAAGCCTGTTGTTCCGAATGGATTCGTGGTCGTTCCGTGGCGCCGAGGATGCCAAACGGTACGGGAGGACGGATGAGAACAGACCCATTGCAGAGTTTGACGACGACCGCGACCACCGCGCTGCGCAAGGCGCTGCCCGCGCTCGAGAACCCCATCGCTTTTCTCCAGCTGGGATCGACCTTCTCCGCCTCGGGGATTCTGGAGGAGACGCTGGGGCAGACATCCATGACCGAGTGGACTGGATTTGGCGATGCGCCCTCGCCTTCCTTGCTGCCTCTCCTGCTTACGTTGGGGACTTGCGGGGGGAAGCAGGTTCTCGTTGCGGAGGGACATCGCTACGCCTATGAGGGGCTGGGTCTGGACGCGGTCGTTCTACCCCTCTGCGTGGCCCACGCCTGCGGAGTCCGCAACGTGATCCTCGTCGAGCCCTGTCTTTCTCTGCGGGAAGATCTGAAGGCGGGCGGATGGCTCATGGCGACGGACTACACGAGCGCGTTGTCCGCCTCGCCTCTCCAGGGAAACACGGCGCTGCTCGATCAGCCATTTCCCAGCATGAACCATGTGTTCAGCCAGCAGTTGAACTCAGAGCTTGTCAATGCTCTCGCGGGAGCGGGAATCTCCCCAAAGCTCGGCGTGGTGCATTGCTGCCAGGGCCCCCAGTTCGATTCCGTTGCCCAGACGGCGGCAGTGCGTGAGGGCGGCGCCGATGCGGTGACACTGGGGGTAGTGCCCGAGGCGATCATGGGCGCTGCGCTTGGCTGCGAAGTCTCCGCGCTTCTGCTCGCCGCCGGCCATGCTCCCGGACACTGGCACAAGCCCACCACCTACGAGGATATGCAGGAGACCGCCGAGTTCTTCGCCGACAAACTCGCCCGCAGCCTCCGCACAGCCTTCGCCAGCATCCGTTGAGACCGCGTACGGGCGCGACAAAGCGAAAGCGGGGATCTCACACCCGTAGCGAGACTCGACAGCCTCGGATGTGATATCCCGGCCCTCTCCGTGCGCGAATGCAGGCGCCCCATCTACTCTCCGGGGGTGTCCACCTGCGGACCATCGAGAGGGACGAAGCTCTCGATGACGGTGCGCACGCCGGGGGGGATTTGGTCCGTGTTCTTGAAGCACTGCACATGTCCATCGGCGAAAGCCACATTGATCTGCTTCGGAAACATGCCTGGCTTGGTGCAGATGATGGGCGTGTCCTGAGATCTCTGGACATCCCTGAGCACGAGTCCCTTGCCCATGTAGACGTAGTCGCATTGCCCGGCTCTCACCTCATCGGCGTTTGCGGGCGCCGTGGTTGCTCGAGTGGGACAGACGAAGACCTGACCGGCGCCAACATACGGGAAAACATCCGCCAAATCGTTGGGGAAGGCGCCCTTGTTGTCGTCGACATACATGATCGTGCCGAGGGCTAGCTGCTTGAGATTGTTCATGTCCTGGATGGCTCTGGCCTGTCTCCGCGCATTCGAGAGCGCGGGAAGGAGCATGGCGGCGAGAAGGGGAACCATGAACAGCGCCATGCCAAGATTGATGTAGCCTGTGATCAGGCCCGCAATCGCCTTGCCCTCGCCTAGCAGCTCACCGCTCGAATGCCGGATGGCCGACAACGCCTTGTGCCCGCAGATCACGGCCGCAATCGCTGCAGGCGGGCATAGGCAGACTAGGCTCAGGACCCCGCAAATCAGACTCGCCGTGGCTGTCCCGCAGTCTCGTCGCTGATTCGTCATGGCGATTCTCCTTGTTTCTCCATTTGGCACACGACCAAACGGTGTCCGCAAGCACTATAGCCACCGTCTGGCGTGCGTCCATGGGAAAAAGCCTTCACGGGGAATTCACAGGGAAACTTTCGGTCCTTTGGTCGTGTCATGTATAGTGTTTGCGCGCATCCTGTCCAACTGCGTATGCAGAAGGGATGCGCAGGACAGAGAAAAATCACTCGGGAGATGATGGATGAAGATTCTCAGCACAGTCGCGTTGGTCGCACTTGTCGCGTTGCTTGCAGGATGCGGGAAGAAGAAGCAGGAGCAAGTGGCCGCGGGCCCGGCGGATCCCTCCTCCCAGCCTGCCATGAACTATTGTGATTTCAAGGACGGTCCCGAAGATGCCAAGGTGAAGGTTGTTGCCTTCTACCCAGGACGTCACGAGGACACTCTCGCCGCTGTGAAGGGGCTTGTGAAAGAGTTTCCCGGGCAGGTGCAAATCGACATCGTGGACTGGCGTCATGACGCGGGCAGCAAGCGTCGGGCCGACGCGGGCATGACCTGCGCGGGTGTGGTCATCAATGGCAAGAATGCCTTCGATATCGAGGTGGACGGCAAGAAATCCAAGGTTCTCTTCGTCCGCGGCATGGGTGGCGAGTGGACACAGGACGATCTTCGCGCCGTCGTGAAGAGCGAGCTTGCGGGAACCAAATAGGCATGACGCAGAGGCTGGAGAATGGGCGGATGGCAGATGATGCGTCGGTTGTGGGACTGGTGCTCATCCACCGCGAGCCTCCCTGCAAGAAATGTCTGAAGGTCAAGGCGTTGATCGAGGTTGCCGCCGCCGAGGCGTGCGCAGAGACC
>JAGLDW010001261.1 GCA_023145395.1 Lentisphaeria bacterium
CTGCCATCGCCCCAGAACTCGATGTCGATCACCCCGACCTTGCCAAAGTCCGGGTAGCTGCGAAGATACCGCTTCAGGTATTTGCGGTACAGCGCATGGACATCCGGATCATTGAGCGCCGCGGCGAGCGCGATGTAGTGCTTGACCTGCTTCCCCTCGAGTCCGACTGCATACGGGGGGCGCTTGTCCGCAGGCAATGATTTGTAGGGAAGCGTGCTGTTGACGGCGTGCAGGATCATGGTGGGCTCAAACCCCACCTCCTTCATCACGGGCAACGCATGGCCGTGGCTCTCATGCATGCTGCCCCGGCGCACACCGGCATTCACATATGTCTGCAGCAGGTCGCGGTACGCGTCCTTGTCTCTCACATGCAGCCACCCGAGCCCCCAGATGCCAACCTTGAAGCGCTTGGGTTCGGGCACTTGTGGAATCGGCTCCCGCACCGCCAACTTGATATCCCGAACCTGCCCCTGCTGCTCGCCCAGGAAGGTGCGAATGGTGACGGTGTCCTCAGTGCCGGGAGCGGCAACGGCTCGCCAGACCACCATCAGCCCTGTGTAGGGATTCGGCTTGCCGCCACGCATCGAGCGCTGCCAGTTGTATGGATCGGTAAAGGTAAATAGCGTGCGGCCCGCGACCTGTGCGGCTCGCGTCGTCGCTTCCAGCGGCTCCTTGCCATAGGTGGCCATCTGCGCAGTACGCAACTTGAGCCAGTCGGGCGCCTCAATCTCCACCCGGGTCTGTGCTTTCGTCTCACGGTCGCCATGGAGATGGAGCACAATTGCCCCGGCCTGCCGCGATGGGATTGTGATAACGGGTGGTGTCCTGTCGATAGCGGCGACAACGTCGGCGGGGAAAATGCCCACCATGACCGGAAACGTCTCGGCATCGTCGATGATCTCGTTCTCCCAGGCGGGCCGCAGCCATGCATTGTCGAACACCGCGCTCCCCTTGCCGTCATTGACGCACAGCAACCGAACCTGCCTGGCTGTGGGCAGCAGATTGAATGTGACGGTATGCCGCCGCCAGCCTTCGGTCTGCTTCGGAGGCTCCGCGGCGGTCTTCAACAACACCTGCTCATCGGCATCAAGTTGCTCGACCACAAGCGTCGCCTCGCTCCCCGCCAACCCGATTCCATGTGCGACAAATGTCCAGTCGCGCAATGGGTCGAGGAG
>JAGLDW010001262.1 GCA_023145395.1 Lentisphaeria bacterium
TGTTTTGTCTCTGCTGGAAACGGAGTGAATTGCCGACAGTATAGTCATTAACTGACGGAGGATTCACGATGAGAGAGCAACGCAAGCATTACCGGCCCGAGGAGAAGGTATCGATACTACGGCGGCACTTGCTGGACCATGTCCCGGTGTCGGACGTGTGTGATGGAGCGGGCTTGGCGCCGACGGTGTTCTACCGCTGGCAGAAGGAGTTTTTCGAGAACGGCGCGTCGGCCTTCGAGCGCAAGTCCAAGGGCCGCAAGAAGCAGGAGAGCCAGCAGGCGCTCAAGGTGGAAGCGTTGGAGGCGAAGCTCGTCACCAAAAACGAGGTGCTCTCGGAGCTGATGGAGGAGCATGTCAAATTAAAAAAAGCACTTGGGGAGCTCTGAAGGGCCGTTGGGTTCCCCATGATGTGCGCGACGAGGTCATCGACTTCGTCAACGATTGGGCGGCGCGCACCGCGTTGCCCACGGCCCGGTTCATCACCTGGCTTGGCCTCTCTGAGGGCAAGTTCTACAATTGGAAGCAGCGTTACGGGAAGGTAAACGAGCACAACGGCCAGATCCCCCGCGACTTCTGGCTTCTGGCGTGGGAGAAGCAGGCCATCATCGATTTCCATGGCGAACATCCCAAGAATGGCTGCCGTTGCCTGGCCTTCATGATGCTCGATGCCGACATGGTGGCGGTGAGCCCGTCCAGCGTATGGCGGGTGCTGCGAGGCGCGGGTCTTCTCCAGCCCTGGAACCGGAAAGAATCGAAGAAGGGCACGGGCTTCGATCAGCCCCAAAAGGCCCATGAACATTGGCATATCGACGTTTCGTACATCAACATATGCGGCACCTTCTACTACCTGTGCGGCGTCTTGGACGGCTTCAGCCGGTCCATCGCGCATTGGGAGATCCGCGAGTCCATGACCGAAGCGGAAATCGAAGTCATCCTGCAACGCGCCAAGGAGAAGCACCCCGAAGCTACGCCCCGCATCATTTCCGACAACGGCCCCCAGTTCATCTCCGGGGGCTTCAAGGAGTTCATCCGCGTCAGCGGCATGACCCACGTGAGAACCTCCCCCTACTACCCCCAATCCAACGGCAAGATCGAACGCTGGCACAAGACCCTCAAAGTCGAATGCATTCGGCCCAAGACCCCTTTGAGTCTGGAAGACGCGCGGCGCGTCGTGGCGGAATTCGTGACCGAGTACAACACGGTCCGCTTGCACTCCGCCATCGGCTACGTGACGCCAAAGGACATGCTGGAAGGCCGTCAGGCCCAGATTCACGCCGAACGTGATCGCAAGCTCGAAGCGGCGCGCGAACAGCGTCGGCAGCGCAGACAGTTGAATATGGAAAGCGCCGTCGCGTAACGTGACGGTGCCGGGTGAAACGGAGGCAGTGCTTGCTGGAGAGCGGCCTGCCAAGGGATAGCCCGGTCAGGCTCATCAGACGATGAGAGGGCGTGGCGCACAATCAGCGCCACGCCCACCCAATCCTCATCGGATGATAGACCTGCCATGCCTTCTTAAACTCCCGCCCGAAGGGCGGAACAAGACAGTGGGTGCAACCGACCGCATTCACTAAGAAAACCGGGCAATACTCCGATTCCGGTTGAGACAACACAGGAACAGATATCCCCCGGTGTTAGCCTGGAGTTCCAGCGGATAATATGAGTTAAGCCCTTATGCCGTCTGGACTTAAGTTCATTTTCAAATGCAGCGTTACTGGGTACAGGCGCTTATGCCTTGAGTTCGAGCAGATCGAAGACGTGTTGTTGAAACGGGCTGGTCTCGGTCAGTTGCTCAAAGCGAAGGGCCTGCTTGCCTTTTCCGGCCCGGCAGGTGTTTTTGCAGCGTGTCCCGAGGTCGTTGAGGAGCGTGCGCAGACTATGCACGGGCCAACCATCGGCGGTCTTCTTCGTGCCTTTTTTCTGGCGAACATCCTCGGAGGCCTCGGCCTTGGCGACGGGGTCGCGCTGCCACCGAGCCGCATCGAGTTCGTCGTCTTGAAACAGCACGGGCGACAACGCCTTCCTCATGTGCCATTCAACGTAGTACGCCAGCATGCATAAAAAGATGTGGGCGCGCACATGCCCTTCGTCGCGGTGGCGAATGGGGCGCACGCGCAAATCAACGCCTTTGATGCAACGGAAGGCCTGCTCGACTTGTCCGAGACTTTTGTAGGTGCGCACCGTGTCTTCAGCGCTTAAGGCCGCCGCGCTTTCACTCGTGCGGATGATGTAAATGCCGTCGACTTGCGCTTCGCGCGCGATGGATTCCTCGTTGCGTTTGAAGCGTAACAGGCCGTCCTCAATCATCAGCTCGAAATGTTTGCCCACGTTGCGACGGTTGATGATCTTGCCCACTTTCACGCCGATTTCGTCGGCGGTCATCTTCTTCTTGGTGCGCCGCGCCACTTGTGCCGCTATCTTTGCGAGCCGCGCTTCGGTGGCGGCCAACAGCTCTTCGCGTGTGCGTTTACGGTCCTTTTCCAACAGTGGATTGAAGCACACCATGAGCCGCTCGCCGGGATAGTCTTCGCTGGTGATCTCGGCGAGGTTTTGCGTGTCGAATAGGGGCAGTTGGAACGCGCCCTCTTCGGCCAAATTGCGGATGGCGCTAAAGCGCAATGCGGAAATCCAACCCAATCCGGGGTGTTCTCGCAATGCGTCTATCTGCGCTTGCGTCAGCATGCCCCGGTCGCCCACCAGCACCACGCGCTCGAGTCCAAAACGCTCGCGCAACTTCTCGACCTGGTCCGGCACGGTCGATGGGTCGCCCGTGTTGCCCGGGTACACATCGATGGCCACGGGACGCCCCTTGCCATCGGCCATGAGGCCGTAGACAATACTTCGCAACTTTTCCCCGTCGCGGTTATAGCCTCGCTGCGCCAATGGACACGTGCGTCCGTGATACGAAGAACTCGACACATCGAACAGCACCACCGCGCCGTCTTCGAGGTGACGTTTGGCCAACTTTGTCTCGATGCGGCTTTGACGCTTAAGCAGCCAATCCATCGCGGCATACAGTTCATTCGCATCCGCGTCTTCCACACCCAACTCCCGCGCGAGTGTTGTGCAATGCCACTGTCGCGTCGTGGCCAATTTCGAGACCGGATCCAAGATTCGCTGCGCAATCATGGCCATCACCAAGTCCCGTTCACGGCACGGCCGCGACGCCAGCAGCGCCTCCACGCCCAGCTTGCGCATCATGCCCAGCACCGCCTGCACATGGCCGTGCGGCGTCGAACGCTCAATCGCAAAGACCTCATCCCTGGGAAGCAGCTTTTTGCCCTTAAGCAACAAGCGCAACGCTTCGACATCCTCATCGGCCCAATGACTTAGATTGGCGATAGTGCGCTTGCGAGTCTTCTTTCCTTCGCGCCACCCTTCGCGCAACAAAATCGCTGGCTTGGACTTTCTGTTCGGCACAACATCGATATACATGGGAGCAGTATATACGCATCTACTCGGAAAGTCAAGCACAATAATTCATTTACATGGGAACAATTTAGATCAAAATAGTAATGTATATTCTCACGATACGCTGTATTGGCAGGGGTAAACAAAGATTTAGTGCCCCAAAAGGCCTGGAACGTCAGTTTAGTCCTGAACATTTCGAGACGCGGTTCTGCTCAAGCACGTACTCCGAATGTGTAATCCGACCCCGAAGACCGCCTGAAGGCGGTACTCCATACCCGGACTGTCCGCATCTAGTTCAGGCAGGATGCCTGCGCCACAACCCACCTCGAAGCTTCCCGTGGATACCCGCTGTTATATGATTGCGCCAAGGAACCCCGTGAACGCTTGCCTTTTTTCTATGGTTTTGCCTTGGCTTGCGCCAAAGCGGCCAGCCATGCGCCCGAGATCACGAGCACCCCACCCGCCATCTGGAGCGGCGACAACGTGTCGCGGTAAATAATAGCCGACAGAATGCACGTAAAAACGGGGGTCAATTGCATCATCGACACCGTAATGACGGCTTTGAGATCGCGCAGGGCGGCGTAGTAACAGAGATGGGCGATAACGATGGACAGAAGCGCCGTGAGTATCATCAGCCCGAGCGGCGCCAGGGGTTGCTGCCAAAGATCCGTGACGCCGCCTTGGAAAAACATGAGT
>JAGLDW010001263.1 GCA_023145395.1 Lentisphaeria bacterium
AAGCTCCCGCTGAGCCGCAGATTGCACAAAACGATGCAGGGCAGGGATAAACCCAGTGGCGGCGGCGAGGGGGAAGGAGCCAATCATTCGTTCCACCGGGATAAACCCAGTGGCGGCGGGAAACGGAGGGATCCAAATGACTATGCCTGTTTCAGGAAATTGGCCAGTTTCTGATCATCGACTCTCACTTGCTGCAGAAACCAATCGGTGAGCCACTGCAGCAATCTCTGGAAGTCGGCGATGTCGATGGTTTCCTTGGAGATTTTCTCTTGGAACTGGTCAATCCAAGCGCGGAATTTGTCGTGCTTTTCCACGTGCTCCTGATAGGCGGGGTAGTTTGAGGAGGTCATGAGAAATTCTTCGGCGTCGAAGTGCTCGATGGCATAGGCGACCACGGCTTGGACTTCGGCCCGGAAGGACGCGGAGTCAAGATCACCCCGCCCAAACAGCGTCAGCAAATGTTTGACCAGCCTGACGTAGTGGGCGTGCTGGTTGTCGATGAGTTCGACCCCTGTGATTGGCAGGGAAAAATCTGTGGGCATCTCTCGTCTCCTAGTTTGGCGTTCTCTCGGCGATCCACTACTCTGCGGGCGCAACTCCTGTTCCGCAAGGTCTGAGGGCTCTGCTTGGGGTCGGTGCGAAAGGTTCTTTACATTTTGCTGCTGGCCATCGCCAAAATGTGAAGAACTTTCCGTGCCGACCCTTACTGTCGGCTGAGTACGAGGATGGCCAGATCCGCGTTGAGGTTGGGATCCTCGACGACGTCGCGGCGCGTCTCCGTCTCCATGGCCAGCATCTCATGGATGACGATTCCCCGCTCCTGACAAAGTTCCGCGAAGTCCGCAATGGAGAAAAAACGCAGGTTCGGCGTGTTGTACCATTTGTGGCGCAGCACGCCGGTGCTTTCGGGGGCACGGCCTTCCTTGGCGAGCATGTCGCGCAGCTTGTAGTAGGCGAAATTTGGGAAGCTGACGATGCCCTTCCGGCCGATGCGCAGCATCTCCGAGAGTACGGTGTCGATGTCCTTCACCGCCTGCAGCGTGCGCGAGAGAACTACATAGTCGAACTGACCGTCGGCGAACTGGGAGAGCTGCTCGTTGAGATCGGCATGAATCACATTCTGCCCGTCCCAGACGCAGGAAAGAAGAGCGTTTTCGTTCCGTTCGACTCCCATGATGTCCCGGTTTCCTCGTTGCCTGAGCCGGCAGAGCAGTTCGCCCTTTCCACACCCCAGGTCGAGCACGCTCGCATCTTTGGGGATCAACCGCACGATGTGTTCGTAGTCCAAGCGGTCGGGACTGAAGATACTGGCTTCTCCCGGGGGGTCGTCGGGATCCCTGAGTCTGCCGCAGCTTCCGGGAGCACAGACGCACGGTTCGATGAGATTGCGCATGAATCCGCGGATCAACTCCCCGTACACGGCGAAATCCTCGGGTAGCAGAAAGGCGTCGTGTCCGCAGTTGCTCGAGACGTTGCAGTAGGTCACAGGCCGATTGCCCGCGATCAGAGCGCGCGTCATGTCCTGGGACTGCGCTGGAGGGAACAGCCAGTCGCTGGAGAAGCTCAGCAATAGCCAGCGGCACGTGGATGCGGAGAATACCTGCGCCAGCGCATCGGGGGAGTGCCCGAGGTCGAAGAGGTCCATCGCCTTGGTGAGGCAAAGGTAGCTGTTGGCGTCGAAACGCTCCACGAACTTGTCCCCCTGGTGCCCGAGGTAGGAGCCGACCGAAAAGGTCTTCTCAAACGTGGTGGCCACCTCCCGTGGCTGGAAGCGGTCCGCCTCGAACTTCTCCTGCATGGCTTCGCCCGAGAGATAGGTGACGTGCCCGATCATGCGGGCGATGGCCAGTCCGGCTTTTGGTCCGGTTTCCTGGTCATAGTATTGCCCGTCATGAAAATTTGGGTCATGGAGAATGGCGTTTCGGCCCACGACATCGAAGGCGAGCGCCTGGCTGGTGATGCGCGGCGCGGTGGCGATTGCGATGGTGCCCATGGCCATGTCCGGGTGTTTGACCCCCCACTGCAATGCCTGCTGCCCCCCCATGGAGGCGCCGACGACGGCCAGCAATTTGTCGATGCCAAGATGCTCGAGCAGGCGTCGCTGGGTCTCCACGATGTCCCCAACCGTGATGGTGGGGAAATCCTGCCCGTAGGCGTGCCCAGTGCTGGGGTTGAGGGCGTTGGGCCCCGTCGTTCCTCGACAGCTTCCGAGAGAGTTGGGGCAGATCACGAAGCAGGCGTCGGTGTCGATGGGCTTGCCGGGCCCGACCACCAAGTCCCACCAGCCCGGGTCGTCCGCCTCGTCATGGCGCGCGACATGCGAGTCGCCGCTGAGAGCGTGGCAGATGAGAACGGTGTTGTCCCGCTTCTCATTCAGCGTGCCATAGGTCTCGTAGCAAACCACTAGATCCGTCAGTTCGTCGCCATGCTCCAGCGCGAGCGGCGCCTCGAGGCGTGCGTACTCAGCATGCTTCAGCTTCGCCGCCGACCGTCCGCTGTCACTGCTTTCCAATGTTGTCACCGTTCTGCTCTTTGTGTTATTCACATTCTCAAAACATAACGAAAAATGTGAGTTCGTCAGCTTTGCGATGCTCGCAGCGCCTGGTTTAGATCAGCCTTGATGTCGCCGACGTCCTCCAACCCCACGGAAATCCGCACGAAATCGGGGGTGACACCTGCGCGCACAAGTTCGTCCTCGGTCAACTGCTGATGGGTCGTGCTTGCGGGATGGATGACCAGTGTCTTGGCGTCCAAGATGTTGGCTAGATGGGTGCAGAGCTCGACATTGTCGATGAACGTCCGCCCCGCCTCTCTTCCGCCCTTGACTCCGAAGCCAAAGACCGCGCTCGGCCCCACCGGCATAAGAGCCTTGGCCCGCTCATAGTCCGGGTGTCCGGGAAGACCCGCGTAGTTCACCCAGGTCACCGCCTCGTGCGCCTCCAGAAACTCCGCGATCTCCCGCGCATTTTCGCAGTGCTTGCGGGCCCGCAGTGGCAGCGTCTCGATGCCCTGGAGAATCTGGAAGGAATTGAAGGGGGAGAGACAGGCACCCATGTCGCGCAGCAATCCTGTCCTAATCTTCAGCACGAACGCCAGTCCCGGCGCCACCGCGTCCGGATGACCACCGAACGCATCCCAGAAATTGACTCCGTGATAGGCTTCGTCGGGCTCGGTGATCTCGGGATATTTGCCTGAAGTCTTCCAGTCAAAATCCCCCTTTTCGACAACCGCTCCGCCAATGGATGTGCCATGCCCACCAAGGATTTTCGTCAGCGAGTAGAGAATGATGTCCGCGCCATGGTCGAAGGGATTGAAGATTGGGGGCGGGCTGACGGTGTTGTCCAGGAGGAGCGGCAGGTCGTGAGCGTGCGCCACTGCCGCGATGCCTGCGATATCGTCCACATTGCAGCGGGGGTTGCCGATGCTTTCGGTGTAGACCAGGCGTGTGTTCTCGTCAATCGCCGCGGCGAAGTTCGCTGGATCCGAAGAATCCACAAACCGCGCCTCGATTCCGAACCGCTTGAGCGTGTGCGTGAAGAGCGTGACCGTGCCTCCGTAGAGGTTGCTGCCGCTGACGATATTCTGCCCCGCGCTGGTGATGTTCAGAACGGCGGCGGTGATCGCGGCCATGCCCGAGGCGGTCGCCACTGCGCCGGCGGCGCCATGCAAGGCCGCCAGGCGTTGCTCAAGCACGTCCGTGGTCGGATTCATGAGGCGTGTGTAGATGTTCCCGAATTCTTTGAGGCCAAACAGATTCGCCGCGTGTTCACTGTCGCGGAACGCATAGCTCGCGGTCTGGTAGATGGGCACGGCGCAGGCGCCAGTGGTCGGATCAGGCGTGTATCCGGCATGAAGCGCCAGGGTGCTTATGGACTGTTGCTGTTTTTTCATGACCATGGATTCCTCTATGAATAGTGTTGTGTTCCCGGTAGTCTCAGACAGAGAGCGTGAGCATTCGTTCGATCGACATTCGCGCACGCTCGGCGATGTCGACCGGAACTTGCACTTCGAATTGCATCTCCTCCAGCGCCCAGAGCACTTTCTCCAGCCGAATACGCTTCATGTTCGGACATACGCACACTTCGTTGGGCGAATGGAAGATCTTGCCGGGGTTGTCCGTCTGAAGGCGGTGTAGCATTCCCTGCTCCGTGGCGATGATGAACTCTTTGCAGTCGGACTCGCGCACGAACGTGCACATCCCTCCGGTGGACAGCACGGCGTCCGCGCTCTCGCGAACAGGGCCCGTGCACTCTGGGTGCGCCAGCACCGGCGCCCCGGGATGGGCTTGCCGCGCCTTCTCGAGATCGCTCGCGAGGATGCGTACATGCGTCGGGCAGTAGCCGTTCCAGAAGATCATGTCGCGACCCGTCTGCGCTGCGGCATACTGTCCCAGATACTGGTCGGGAACAAAGAGAATCTCCGGCGCGTCCCGGAAGGAGTTCACTACAGTCACTGCGTTCGAGGACGTGCAGCAGCAATCACTTTCCGCCTTGACCTCCGCCGTGCTGTTGACGTAGCAGATGACCGCCGCGCCTGGATGCTTCTTTTTCAACGCGCGCACATCCTCCCCGGTGATCATGTCCGCCATGGGGCAACCCGCATCCTTGTCAGGAAGAAGAACCGTCTTCCCCGGACTGAGAATCGCGGCGGTCTCCGCCATGAAATGCACGCCGCAGAAGACGATGACATCCGCGTCCGTGTCCGCCGCCTGCTGGCTGAGCTGCAGCGAGTCCCCGGTGAAGTCCGCGATGTCCTGCACCTCGCCCACCTGGTAGTTGTGAGCCAGGATGACCGCGTTGCGCTCGCGTTTTAGGTTCTCGATCCGTTCTGTCAGGGACGCTTCCATTGGTCTCATTCCCATCGCTCGGGGTCTGTCATATCTGATAGGCAGCTTCGCTCAGTCCGCTCTGCCTCCGGTCTTCCAGCAACAAATCCTGGAATGTCGTTTTGTCGTAGATTTCGCTGACGGCCTGTTCGACGCGTTCCCACATGGGCAGGAACACACAGTGTCCACGCAGGCGGCATTGCCCGGTCTCGCCATCGGTGGACAAGCAACTCACCGGCCCTAGCGGTCCTTGCACATAGCGCAGGATCTCGCCCACGCTTAGTTCTCCCGGACTGCGAATGAGCAGATAGCCACCCGCCTTGCCACGCTTTGACATCACAAAACCAGCCTGCTTCAATTCGTGCAGGATCAATTCCAGAAACTTGTGAGGAATGTCCTGGGCCCCCGCAATGTCGGAAATCTTCACCGGGCCCTCGCCATGGTGCAGCGCCAGTTCATAGATCGCACGCAGCGCATACTGTGCTTTCTGAGATAGAATCACGGGAATAACGCCTTTTCTATAGTTTCTTGATAGGCAATAAGGTATTACTGCCGCGCGCACTGTCAAGTCATGGAGCCGAAGACGGGGGCATATCGGTTCTCTCGGTGCCGTCGAGGTGGACATTGCTACCGGGAAATATCGCGTGGTTGTCTTGTCAACACCGGCGCCGAGTCGTATCCTGGTGCCTGCACTATACTGATGGCATTAACTCCGTACTCACAAAAAGAGACGTGGACATGCATAGACAATATTTTCCTCTCCCTGTCTGTTTGCTAGCCTGTTTACTGACAGGCAGCGCTTGGGCCATTGAAATTGTCATCGACGAGTTCACGTCACCGGAACTCCCGAACTGGGGCATGAATGCCCGAGTCTGGCGCGACGGCAAGGGGCAGCCTATCGAGGAAAAGCCATTCAGCCTGACCCACACTTCCGAACCGAACATCCTGGCTGGTGCTCGGGGCGGGTTGCGAGTTGAGTTTGCCAGTGCCAAGGCAAAGAAAACGCCAAACTGCTACGGTTTGCTGCGCCGGGTCAAAGTACCACATCCCGCACCGGAAACCGATTGCCTTGTACTCGATCTGATTGTCGAAGCCGGCGGTGGCCAGATAAGATCTGTTGATCTTTTTAACGCATCGAATTGGAAAAAGTTCACGGGTGGGGAAATCCCGCTGGATTTCGAAGGCTTCCGCCAAGTAGTGCTGAAACGCGATGACATGACGACACCCAAAAACCAGATGAAGTGGGAAGAGGTGAACTACATCCAGCTTGTCGTGTTTGGCGATGTTATCTTCACCATCAGCAGTATGCGCTGGGCGGACAGCCGAACGCTGCTGCACCGGCCGGACGACCCCCAACGGGTCACCCGTGCCAAGCTGCCCGTGCAAGACGTGACCCCCGGAGCAACTGCCTTGACGGCGGAAGCCGGGGACGTCGTTCTCTTTGCGCGGAACCCCCTGGAGCGTTGCAGCTACAAGACGGCGCCGAGGGATGGCGAAATGCTGAAGCAGCTTGCGATCTTCGCTACGCCAGGCGAGTACGAGCCGGCAACCTTCAGTGTACACACCAAGAATTCTGTGCCGGATGTCACGGTGACGTTGGCGGGAGACTTGGAGAAAAAAGGTGGACAAGCAAGCATTCCGTCCACTGCCCTGGAAGTCCGGGTTATCACGCCCATGTCGCTGTGGCTGGACACTCGACACATGCGCCAGGTCGAATATCTCCTGACCAAACAAGACACCATTGACTTGGAGCCCGGGCGCACAACCCGTTTCTGGGTCACGCTCCATATCCCCGCGGCGGCATCTCCCGGCACATACCATGGCATGCTTCTGCTGCGCAGCGCCGGCCGCGAGATCGCCAAGCTGCCCTACCAGGTCGAGGTATTGCCGATCCAGCTGGCGGCCCTGGACGACATCACCTACTTCATGTATTTCCGGTCAAGTAAGCTCCCTGCGTGGGGGCAGACCAAGGAATATTTCACCAAATGCCTGATCGACATGCGCGAGCATGGGATCAACAGCATCAGCGCCTACGTCTACCCAGACGGGTCTCCTCCCATGGAAACCGCCAGGCCCGGCACCCTAAG
>JAGLDW010001264.1 GCA_023145395.1 Lentisphaeria bacterium
ACGCTCGAACCGGAAGCCGGCGATGATTGTCCCGGCGCCTATCTGGAAGTAGGGGATCGCTACGGACATCCCGCAATGCGGGCATTCGGACAGCCCACCGCTGAGAGAGGTGTCCGCTTCGAGCTTGCCTTCACAGGCTGAGCAGTGAAACTTTGAAAGCATCCGAATCATCCTCCTCGGCGACCTGCGCGGTTGTGCGATGTGGCGCTACTTTTACCCATCCGTGCCGGATGTCAAGAGAAGATTCCGTTCCCGAGCGCATGTCAGTTCCGTAGGTGGTTGTTCACGATGATTCTTTACTCGGACACGCCACCGCTGCCCTTACGGCGGTGGCGTACCCAACTCGGAGTGACAATGAAAACACCCGACAGTATAGTAGTGCTTGTCAGCGATGGTGGACGGCCGCTCCCGGCGCATGCGCCGTGGGGAGGAAAGTCCGGACACCACAGGGCAGGAAGTCCAGTTGATAAAGCTGGATACCGCGGGCCATATCCCGCGGGAAGGAAAGTGCCACAGAAAACAAACCGCCCCGAGCTTCGGCGAAGGGTAAGGGTGAAAAGGTGGGGTAAGAGCCCACCGCCCCAAGGGAGACTGCGGGGGCAGGGCAAACCCCTTCCGGTGCAAGACCAAATAGGAAACGAGATGCAGCCCGCATTGATTCCGCTTCGGCGGAGAGAGTTTCGGGTTCCGGTCGCTTAGATGAATGGTCGTCTCCCTGGCTTGCCAGGGAACAGAATCCGGCTTATAGCCATCGCTGGCATTTTTTAATAACTCGCATTTTGGACTTCAAATTGTTCCAAGAAGCTGATCGATAGTCTATTACAGCAATTTCGCAACCTCCGGCGGATCATGAACGCATCCGATCAGCACATCATACGGCGAATCAGCCAGATCATCGCCAGCTCCGACGACCATGAGGACGGACTGTGCCTGGCCCTCGGATGTCTGGCGGAGTACATGCAGGTCGATGCCTGCACGGCACTGGTGATGGACGATGTCTCCGGCCAACTTGTTGTGGAAGGCACGCATGGACTCGGACGGAACACCGTGCACAAGGTGCGCTTCTCGCCCGCTCTGGGCGTGACGGGACTCGCGTTCCGCACAGACGAAACGGTGAATGTGTCGGACAAGGACAACCATCCGCATTTCCACGCATTCCCCGGCTCCCGTTCGCGCACCTACCATGCCCTGCTGGCTGTGCCGCTACGCGTCGCGGGACGCACGATTGGCGTGCTGGATCTCGCCCGCAAGAAGGTGGGACAGTTCGACGAGCAGATCGTGGCGATCGCCGAGTCCGTGGCGCCGTCCCTGGCCATGTTCATCTTCAATGCTCGTCTGGCCGCCAAGGCGGAGAGCGAGGGAGTTTCCCATACCGAGGAAGTGCAGCCTCGACTCAAAATTCTGAAAGGGCGGGCGATCACCGATGGTTCCGGCGTCGGGACGACGCTGGTGCTCCGGGGCAGTGAGTTGCTGGACGGGATGACCCCGGAGTACACGGAGGATCTCAAGAGCGAGCTGGAACTCATGGAGAAATCCGTGGCACACGCCCTGCGGGAGACCGAGCATGTGCGGGATGAGGCGCGCCATGTGCTGGCCGAAGCGGACACCGCCATCTTTGATGCACACCTGATGTTTCTACAAGATCCCACGCTCCACCAGCAGCTTGTCGCGGCAGTGCGAAGCGGATTGTGCCTGCGCTCTGCGCTGGGATCGGTGATGGCCTTGTTCGAGGCGGAATGGGCCAAGCTGGAGGGGAGCTTTCTGGCCGAGCGGATTGCCGATTTGAAGGATGTGCTGCTGCGCGTCTATCTGGCCGCCGATCTTCTCGAGGGTGTGGAGGAGTCGCACAAGCTCGTCGACTTCGAGCAGATTTCCGGCGATGTGCGGTTCATCATCGTGGCCAGTGAGCTGCTGCCATCCCAGCTTCTTCAGGTTCCCATCGAGCATTTGGCGGGAATCCTCTGCGAGAAAGGGGGCGAGACATCGCATGCCGCCATCCTGGCGCGCGCGCTCAACCTGCCCATGCTGTCAGGAATAGAGAATGTCACGCAGATAATGCGAACGGGCGAAATGGTCGGTATGGACTGCTCGTCTGGCACGGTTCACCTGCATCCATCGGCGCAACTGGTCCGCAAGCTGGCCAAGGCATCCTCGAGCGCGTCCTCGGATGGGCTCGAAACGGTGTGGAACACACTACCCTCCACGGCGGATGGCACACAGGTGCGCCTCGCGGGCAATGTGTCGCTGCTCAACGAGCTGCCCTGTCTGTCTCGCCACGGAGCCCAGGGCGTGGGCCTGTACCGGACCGAGTTCCTGTTCATGCTTCGCAGCGCCTGCCCTCCCGAGGACGAGCAGTACAACGTCTATCGACAGGTGGTTGAGGCCTGCAACGGAGAGCCAACGACGATTCGCCTCCTCGATGTCGGTGGTGACAAGCCTCTCCCCTACATTGATTTCGGACATGAGGAAAATCCCTTTCTTGGCTGGCGCGGAATTCGCTTTCTGCTGGCCAATCCAAAATGCTTCAAGCCCCATCTGCGGGCGATTCTGCGCGCCACTGCCCATGGTCCAGTGAACATTCTGCTTCCCATGGTGGCGGATTTGGAGGAATTGCTGCTGGTCAAGGATCTTCTGGCGGAGGCCGAAGCCGAGTTGAAGCTGGAGGGGCTGGCGGTCGACTCCGGGCACTGCGTGGGGATCATGCTGGAGGTGCCTTCCGCCATCTGGCAACTGGACGTCATGCTCCCGCATATTGATTTTGTGAGCATCGGCACCAACGACTTGACGCAGTACACGCTGGTGGTCGATCGAAGCAACACGCGGGTGACGCAGTGGTTTCGGCAAACCCATCCGGTTGTGTTGCGGTTGATCCACGAGACATGTCGCATCGCGGCGAAGTTTCCGGACAAAGAGGTGTCCATCTGCGGGGAACTGGCTGGTATGGCGCTCTGCGTCCCCTTTCTGGTGGGCGCGGGACTGCGGAACCTGAGCATGAGCCCGCAGCGCATTCCCGATATCCACGAGATTCTTGCAAAAGTGAGTCTCTCGGCTTGCGAGGAGCACGCCAAGCATGTATTAGAATGCACTCTGCATGATGAAGTGCTTGCGCTGATGAACACGTTCGCACGCAAGCACGACCTTCTTCCATAATTTCTCCTGGCGCGAAGGGCGTGATGAAAACATACGCGCAGATTAACGAGCGGATCGGATCCGGCAAGGCGGTCGTGCTGACCGCCGAAGAGATCATCGACTATGTCGACCGGAAGGGGCTGGACAAAGCCGCCGAGGAAGTGGACGTGGTGACCACCGCGACCTTCGGCCCCATGTGCTCCTCGGGGTGCGTATTGAACTTTGGCCATAGCACGCCAAAGATCCGCATCACGGAAGCCTGGATCGACGATGTGCTATGCTACAGCGGCTTGGCGGCGGTGGATGTCTATCTGGGCGCCACCCAGCTTCGGCACTACGACCCCCGAAATATGAACTACCCGGGAAACTTCGAGTTCGGGGGCGGGCATGTGATCGAGAAGCTGGTCGCGGGCGAGAAGCTGCAGCTGTTCGCACTCTCCTACGGGACTGACGACTACCCCCGGCGGGAGATCCGGACGATCTTCGACATCAACGATCTGAACCAGGCGACCATGGTGAACCCGCGCAACTGCTACCAGAACTACAATGTGGCGGTCAACCGGTCGGACCGACGAGTCCACACCTATCTCGGACAGCTCGAGCCCAACATGCGCAACGGCACCTACTGCTCCGCGGGGCAGCTCTCGCCGCTGTTGAACGATCCGTTGTACGAGACCATTGGCGTGGGCACCAGCGTGTGGCTGGCGGGGGCGCGCGGACACGTGTACGCAGAAGGCACCCAGCATTGCCCCACCTGCGCGCGAAGCCCCAACGACGTGCCCAAAGAGGGGGCGGGAACCATCGCCCTCACGGCGGACATGAAGCAGATGAATCCAAAATTCGTGCGCGGCGCCAGTATGCGTGGCTATGGAGTCTCCCTGGCGCTCGGCGTCGGCGTGCCGATCCCCGTCCTGAACCGCGACATTCTCAGGCGCACCTGTGTTCGAGACGAGGACATTCTCGCTCCGGTCATCGACTACAGCACCGACTATCCCGAGAAGACTGGCAGGGTGCTCTGCGAAGTGAGCTACGCCGAGCTGAAGAGCGGTAGCATACAAGTGGACGGCAAGGATGTGCCCTGCAGCGCCATGTCCTCCTATGCCATGGCCCGCGAGATCGCCCACTTCCTCCAGGACGAGATTCGACGGGGGGACTTCCCCATCTCCCAGCCGCTGGCTCCGCTGCCCCGCGAGCAGGGAATGAAGAGCCTGGAAATCCGGGAGGACGCCCGGTGAGCATCATCACGCAAAAACTCTTTCTCCGCTTCCCAAAATCCGAGACGGAGAAGCCCGTTGTCTGCCAGCTCGTGCGCGACTATGAGCTGGAGATCAACATCTTCCGGGCCCAGGTCAACGCGGATGACGAGGGATATCTGGCCATCGACGTGACGGGGGACGAGCAGAAGTTCGCCGAGGCCATGGAGTTTCTGCGTTCCCTGGGGGTGATGATCGACCCCATCAACAAAGGGGTTCGCTGGCACGAGGACAAGTGCGTTCAATGCACCAACTGCACGGTGCACTGCCCCACGGGCGCACTGAGCGTGAAAGATCGAGAGAGCATGGCCATGCAGTTCACGGAGAGTCTCTGCATCGAGTGCCTGAACTGTCTCACAAACTGTCCGTACGGCGCCTGCACGTCAGCGTTTTGAGAGGTTTCCGATGAGCACCGTGAGTGATCTTCTTGGCGCGGATTTCGTCTGCGAACAGTGCGGGCAGAGACACAAGACTCGACTGAAACACCTGCTTTTCTCACGCGATGCCCTGGAGCATCTGCCCATGCTCTGCCGCGAGTTCGCAGGGGTTGGTGGGGAGATCACACTGGTCGCGGACACCCGCACGTTCAGCGCCTGCGGCGAGACGGCCGGGGAAATCCTTGCCAACGCTGGATTCCGCGTTCGACCCGTCATCATTCCCGATCCCGAGTCGGGGGGGCTGCCCGTTTGCGATGACTGCACACGCGCGATGCTGGAGCCCCGCCTGGGGGAACCCTCGATGTTCCTCGCCGTGGGTTCCGGGGTGATCAACGACATGGTCAAATGGATTGCCTTTGACCGCGAGATTCCCTATGCGGTCGTGGCTACCGCAGCATCCATGAACGGATATGCCTCCGACAACATCGCGCCGGCTCTGAAGGGCGTGAAACGCCTTCTGTACGGTCGCGGACCAGTCGCCATTCTATCCACGCCTGTGCTTCTCGCCTCGGCGCCGGCGGAGATGACCGCAGCCGGACTGGGCGATGTCCTGGCCAAATCCGTAAGCGCCCAGGACTGGCGTCTCAACCACCACCTGTTCGGAGAGTATTTCTGTCCGTTCTGCGCGAACTTGATCAACGAGATCGAGCCTGTGTACATGGACGCGCCGGAGAGCATCGGGGCGGGTGAGCCCGAGGGCCTCGCCGCTCTCTTCGAAGCACTGACGCTGACTGGGCTGGCGATGACCATGGCTGGCACCAGCGCGCCTGCGTCGGGAGGCGAGCACCTCGTCTCGCACACGATCGACATGATGGCCATGCGTGATGGCATCGAGCATGACTTCCACGGGCGCCAAGTGGGGGTCGGCACCATTCTGTGCACCGCGTTGTACGAGCGCGTTCTGGCCGTGACAGAGCCAAATCTACGTGCGTCCGCTGCGGAGGGCGTCACGGACGGACAGTTCTGGGGGCGCTTGACCGAACCGGTGGAAACCGAGCATGTGAAGAAACGCGCAAAGACTCGCCAGGCGCTGGAGGCACTCGCCGCGCC
>JAGLDW010001265.1 GCA_023145395.1 Lentisphaeria bacterium
GGTGCTGTGTCTCCCATCTCAAATCCTCATCATGGCTCCACCCGGACAAGCCGGGTGGCGGCCTAACTCCCGACATTGGCTCCACCCGGACAAGCCGGGTGGCGGCCTCGGACTAGCCAATCGGTGTCCTTTTTTCACAGCGACTCGAAAACTGGACTGTGGTCACTATATGTAGAGAGGTGAATCTGACAAGGGATCTGTGCATGAATGAACTTGCGGAAATTGGACGTGAGAGTTGGGTATGCGCCCAGCTGGACCGGCATGGCGCGTTGCTGGGCGCCTATGCCCGGGTGCTTGCGCCGTCCGAGCCCGTGTCTGCGGAGTCCGCAGTGGGCATGGTGTTTCGGGAGCTGTGGGATTTGGAGCCGCCGCCTCTCGGTCGCGAGACGCTGCCGTGGCTTCTCGGTGCCCTGCGAAGGCAGCTTGACGTGGATGAACTGCGTGCCGACGAGGCAGCCTGGCTTTTGCTGCATGCTGGGCTGGCATCGCACGGAATCGCGCAAGCGACGGGCGCGGTGCGCGATCAGATTCGAGATCTGCTGCCTGCCGGATTGCCCGGGGCACTCGCCGAGACAGATGCGGTACTTCTCGCAGTGGCACTGGGCGATGGCACACTTGCGGAGGCCAGGCAGGTACGCGCGCAATTCGCCTCCCAGGAATTGTGCGACGAACGGTTGTCCACGGTGCGCCGAGAGATCGAGTCGCTACGTACGGACGCACAAGGTCTGCCGCCACTTCTACCGAAGTGTGCGGCGCGAATCCGCGAGGATCTTGTCCGTGCCGAAGCCGATGCGGTGGTGTGCTCGGATTTCGAGGCTGACTGGGCGTCTTTCTGGTTTCCTGTGCTGACGGGCATCTGTCGAGTTGTGCGGGTGCTTGGCGTACTCATCTTTCCTTTGTATCTTGCCTCCATGACCGCGCAGTTTTCGATCCATGGTTTTGCTGCTCTGTTCGATGCGATGATGCCAGGTGCGCCGTTGCCCAGGTTGACCATGGTGGTGCTGACATTCGCGCATGCGCTGCGTCGGTGTTTGTGGTTGTATCCCGCAATTGTGGTGGGCACTCTGGTCTTTCCCTCCGTGGTTTTGTGGTTTCGGGGCACCGACCCCCGCGAGGAGCGACAGGCGCTTCGGCACTTGTTCCGAACTGCGGCCAGTATTCCGGCCGTTGTGGGCAATATTCTCCTGATCCTGAGCGGGTACGCCTGTATGGTCTTGGCCATGTTCCTGCCGCTTGTCAGAGTGATCTCGTATCTTGGCGGGGGGGGAGGCGGAGGCGGAGGTGGAGACGGAGGATTCCTGTTTTTCATGGTCATGGCATTGAGCTGTGGTGGAATCTTGTGCCTTGTTGTCGCTGCTTTCACGGGGTGTGTGCCGGAGCACCGTCGAACGCGTTCAAGGGGGAATGGGGTGGCCTGGATACGTGGCTCGACAACTCGATGGAGTGCTTGTGAGTGATGGTGGCGACATGTTGGGTGATGTGTATCGACAGTTGGCGTTGCTGACGCGGGCGCAACTGCCCTTGCCCGGCGCGCTTGCCGAGCTGGCTGGCGAACTTCGCAGTCGACGACTGCGAGCCACGTTCGAAGCGTTGGCTCAAGACGTGTCTGACGGAAAAACGCTCGGAGACGCTCTGGAGGAGCACGGTCAGGCACTGCCGGCAGTACATCGCAGGCTGCTGGGTGTTTGCGAGTCGGGGGATGTGCTCAGCGACACCCTCTTCGAGGTCGCCCGGTTGGCGGATGTGGAGCATTCTCTTGGCCAACGACTTCGCGAGGCGGTCGCCACCCCCGCGCTCACCGTGGCGTTTGCTCTGGCGTTGTCACTCGGGCTTGCCCGCTACGTGCTTTGCGATTTCGGCGTGCATGCCCGTGAGCTGTTTCATCCTCACCCATTGCCTGCGGCGGCCGAGTTTGTCTTTCGCACGGCAGAGGGCATTTCCTCTGCGTGGATTCCGCTGGTGGTTCTCTATTGTCTGGTGTTCGCTGTATTTGTCTGGGCTGTGTTCGGCAGCGGTTTCGCGCGGCTTCGGCACGGACTGCTGCGCTGGGTCCCCGGCTGCGGACGGGTCATGCGGCACCTCGATTTGGCGCGAACCTGTGCGGTGCTTGGCCTCTGTCTCGGCAGGGGTCTGGCGCTGGAACGCGCACTTCAACTCTGCGCGGATCTGTGTTTGGACACGCGTTTGGGTCGGTCGCTCGCTACTGCGGCGGAGGCATGTGAGGCGGGGCGGTCGCTGGAGGATGCGCTGGGCGCGGCCGATGCGCTCCCGGATGGCATGCGGCTGGTGATGCTCCAAAGTCCCGAATCGGAACTGTCAGACGAGCTTGGCAAAATGGCGGATGTGTGGACGGAGCGCAGCGGACAGACCGCGCGCTGGGTTGCGACCTGCTGGCAGGGCATTGCCTTCAGGAGCATGGCACTGGTCTGCGCCGTGGTGATGATTTTGTTGTTCCAGCCCCTTGTGCAATTGCTTCGCGAAGGCGCGCTGGGAGGAATAGAATGAGCTGGGAGGAATCCGCAAGTGGGGGGCAGGCACGGCGTCTGAGACGCAAGGGACATGTCGAACTCTGGCTTGTGCGCGCCATGGCGAATGGTATGCGCGAAGGCGTGAGCACTGAGAATATTCTGAGGGGACTGGAGGCGCAGTTGGCGGGAGTCGGGGGCGCCTCCGCGCGTGCGCTGCATGAGGCGGCGGGCAGCATGCTTCGCGATGTGGAGGACGGACGCAGCATAGTCGCTGCGATTGACAGGAACTGTGCGGATCTTCTTCGAGAGGAAACGGTGGCAGCTCTGAGACAGGCGGAGGGTTCGGGGCGGATCGCCGATTTGCTGCCGGTTCTTTTGCGCCAGATCAAGGAACGCGACAGCGATCGGTTTGGCTGGCGTCGTGCGTTGGTGTTTCCTCTCTTAGAGCTATTCATTGTCTGGGCCGTGTGCACTGGGATGAACGCTTTTGTTCTCGTTCGGTATGAGATGATGTTCAACGAGATGCTGCCGTGGGTTGCACTGCCCGGTTGGTGGATGGTGTGCAGAGTCATACTGAGGTTTCTGTGCTATGCCGTGTTTGTGTTCGGCGCAGTGTTTGCGCTGTGGAGCTTCGGCTCCTTCTTGATGAGTCTGATTGCCGATGTCCGACCGGGAATCTTACGACGCTGGGTGCTTTCGCGCACAGCCGCGTTGGGGCGTCGCCGTCGTCGTCGCTGCGAGCTTGCGTTCTGCCGGGTCATGCGCGTGCTCCTCGCCGCGGGCGCTGATCTCCCGGAGGCGGCCGAGACAGCGGTCGAGTTGAGTCTTTCGCGCCGCATCCGACGGTGCGGGCTCGATTTTGCGCAGCGCGTCCGGGCGGGAGAGCTCTGGGACGAGGCCTGGCAGCTATGTGACATGGGCACTCCCTTGACCTCCTGGGCGATGCGCAATGCGATGGCCAGAGAGCGTCCAGCACAGGCGTTTGACGTGGCCTGTCATGTGCTCCAGCGTGATGTGACCCGGCGGACCAAACGACTGCGGGCACTTGTGGCGCCTGCGTTGCTCTGCGTGACTAGCCTGATGGTGGTCTGCTGTGCCCTCTGTGCATTCGGCCTGTTGGCGTTACTCGAGAGTGTGGTCGTGGGTGTTGAGCCTGGCCAGGGGCTTCTTCTGCTCCTGCCTGCCCTCGCGTGGAATCCGGGAGATTCTGATGGGTAGGCGAATGAAAAAGGCGTGTCTGGTGAGGAAGCGGCATTTCTGCATGATGGACGGGGTGGCTGCGTGCGGCGTGCTCGCGGTGCTTTTGTCGGGCTGGATCAGTTTGACGGGCGCGTTGGAGACGCGTCGCCTGCAGGTGGAACGCCGCTACTGCGCGTTGACGATTCTGGACAATGCGGTTGTGCGGATTGCAGCCATGGCGGAGGATGCCGATAGCGCGCGAATCGAGGCGGCGCTTCGACACGCGTTCTCACAGTCGGAACTGGCCAATCAGCAAGGGATGGCGGCGCGCGTTTCGCGGAGGCAGAGCGGCATTGCTCTTGAGATCGTGGATGGTCGGGGGCGAAAGCTTGCGACGGTCGCGTTGGGGGAGGGCGGGCCATGAGGCGAAATGCCTACACTCTCTACGAACTGCTGGTGGCCATGGTGATCATGATGGCTGTGACGGCGTCGGGCTTGGCGTTGCTGCACCGGACCATGATCTTCCATCGCGAATCGGCGAAGGCGACGCAGTATCGCGGCGAGGCGCAGCTTCTGCGCAAGGAGTGGCGGCGGTTTTGGGCCAATTCGGGTGGGGTTGTTTCGCGCGCGGAAGCGGGATTGGTCGCGGATGACAAGGTAGCCAAGGTGGAAGGGCAGTGGTTGGTTCTTGCGGATGGAGCTGACGAGCGCAGACTCCGATTGCCATTTGGCCTGGACGTGGAACTGATGCTGGACAATGCACCCAGTTTGTCCCGCGCGGTTGTGCTGCGCCTGCGCTGGCGTGGCAAGCACGGCTGGCGGCGAAAACAGGGACGCTGGCTGGATATTGTGGCGTGCCCGAACGCGGGGGAGGCAAAATGAGGAAGCACACGGCAAATCGCTCGCAGCGTGGCATGGCGACGATGACGGTGCTGATCGTCGGAGCGGTGGCGTTCCTACTGCTGGTCTCGTGTTTCGAGCACCTGCATGCGCTGATGCGTCACACGACACAGTTGGAAAGCCAGGTGGGCAAGGAGGCGCATAGTCTGCGGATTGCCGTCGATCCCGGTGGCGGGATGGGCAGGCAGCGGATGGACTGAGCCGTGAGACCCGGTGGCGCTGCCCCCGAAAACCCTCGCCGGGGAACGCGTGCGCTCCCCGGAGCCCAATCAAAGGTTCCGGGCACGCGCCGGACAAAATGTCCGGCTCTCCGTGCCCGAAAACGGTGGCCGCCCGCTGGCGCGTTGGGCGAGGGTGCCTCTGGGAACATGGAGGGAGAATAAACCCCACTGGGCTGCCTCACTGCGGATTCCGCAAAGCGTGAACCAGTGCCCCGGGAGGGCGAAGCTCCCGCTGAGCCGCGGACTCCGCAAAGCGTGGACCAGTGCCCCGGGAGGGCGAAGCTCCCGCTGAGCCGCGGCCTCCGCAAAGCGTGAACCAGTGCCCCGTAGCTCCCGTATGC
>JAGLDW010001266.1 GCA_023145395.1 Lentisphaeria bacterium
ACCATCTTGACGAAATGTCCGGCGCCGTTCTCCCCGACCCAGTCGCAGCAGGGCTCCCCCGCTTCGGTCTGAGCACAGGTTTTCTGGAAGATCTCCTTGACGTGGGGCCAGGCGTCGTTGCTGCCGCCGGGCATCATGGAAGGTCCGAGAAGCGCGCCCTCTTCGCCACCGGAGACTCCAGTTCCGATATAGAGCTTGCCAGCATCCTCGACCACTTTGCAGCGGCGAATGGTGTCGGGGAAATGGCTGTTTCCTCCGTCGATGATGATATCGCCGTCTTCGAGATGGGGAAGCACCTTCTCGATGAAGGCGTCCACGGCGTCGCCGGCCTTGACAAGCATCATGACCTTGCGGGGACGCTCCAGGTTGGCGACGAGTTCCTCGATGGAATGGCAGCCGATGATGTTCTTGCCCGCGGCGCGCCCCTCGATGAACTTGTCCACCTTGGCGACCGTGCGGTTGAAGCAGGCGACGGTAAAGCCCTTGCTCTCCATGTTGAGGATGAGATTCTCGCCCATGACGGCGAGTCCGATCAGTCCGATGTCAGCTTTTGCCATGATTCTGTTCTCCGTGGTCTTGTTCTATTTGTGGGGATCTTGGATGATGGTGGGGCTAGTTCCAGGGGGGTGCTTCCGGCAGTGCCTTGTCAAACTCGCCAAGAAGCATCGCTTCGTACTCGCCAGCGTACTCGCCAGCGAGGAATTTGTCGATGGCATCCTGGTGGAAGCGAGCCCAACTGTCCTCTTCCGATCCTGGTAGGATGGGGTAGAAGAGTGCGTTGTTGGCCTTGGCGGCCTTGAGATCTCCGGGGGCGTCGCCGATCATGAGCACCTTGTTGCGGTCGTACTTGTCCGGTCCGGCGGCGTACTCAAGATGTTGTGTCTTGGTTCCGGCCTCCTGTCCCGCGATGAAATTGACAAAGCAGTCGATGCCATGCTCCGCCCATTCGCGCTCGAGCGCTTCGACGGGGGTCTGGCTGACGACGATCATGTCGGCTTGTCCACGAAGTTTGGCAAAACTTTCACGCACGCCGGGGAAGGGCGGAACCCCCTTGACGATGTCCTTTATGCGCTCGTCCACTTCCACGGCCCAGGCAAGGACCGCCTTGAGCGCCTCGTCGCCGCTGGCCTCCACCTTGGCGGTGAGGGTGGGGATGCCGCGTTTGGGCTCCTCCTCGATCCATGCGTCGAGGGAGGGAATGCTCTTGACATCCAGTCCACGGGCTGCGAACTCCGGGCGTTCCCGGATCAGTTCGAGAGCGCGTTGCACAGCCAGGTAGCGGTTGCATCCGCGGGTCTTGGAGTAGAGGTTGACAAAGAGCCAGACTTCACGGGCGTACTTGCTCGCAGCCTGGAGGCTATAGTGCTTGATGAAATTGGGGCAGAAGCACTCCTGCTGCTTGATTTCCATACTATCGAATACACAGCCATCGCTGTCGATGCCAACGAAGAACTCGTTTTCCTTGGGCAGATTTCCCAATGCGGTCACATAGTCCATGCGACGGTCTCCTTGTCCACGATCTAGCAAAAGTCCAGCTGAGGGGCACGGCTCGGCATCTGCTTGCGATGTCACGCTATCGCATTGCAGGCATGCCGCAAAACCACAAACCCAGTACCATAGCTTTTCCCTGTGCCATTTGCTATCGCGACGTCATGGTTTGCGCTTGCGCTGGATCTTGGATATGGTGCCTCGTAATACTCCCGCCCCTGTGGAGCCTTGGTACATATTCAGTGAACCATGTGAGTCTGTGAGTGTGTGAGTACGGAAATCATGGTTGACAACCCACATACTCACATACACCTGCCCACAGCCTGGCCCAACAGTGCCGCCCCGAATCGGAAAGTGGAGGTTCTATGAGAGAATTGACTGGACACGAGCGGATCGACAACATTCTGCACCGGAAGCCCGTGGACCGGATCGGATTGTTCGAGCATTTCTGGGGCGACACGCTTGCGAAATGGCAGGAGGACGGAAAGATCCAGCCGGGGCAGGACTTGCCCTCTCACTTTGGGTTCGACCTGACCACGAGCTGGTGCCTCAACTGTGTGGCCGATCTCGATTTCAAACCGGTCGTCGTTGAGGAGGACGAGGAAACAGTACTGACCAAGAATGGCAACTATGCCACCCTGCGCACCCACAAGCAGCACGCTTCGACGCCGGAGCATGTGGCTTTCGATGTCACGGAGCGCAAGTCGTGGGAGGAGAAGGCGAAACCTCTCCTCATCCCCGAGGAACGCCGCATCAACTTCGAGGCCTATCGCAACGCCAAGGCCGCCGCTGCCGACAAGCAGCGTTTCTTTTGCTGGGGTGGGGTCAATGTGTTCGAGCAGATGCATCCCATCTGTGGGCACGAGCATATGCTTGTGGGCATGGCGCTGGACCCCGACTGGGTCCGGGACATGGTGAAAACCTACTCAGACCTCACTGTCAATCTGATGGAGATTCTGTTCGAGCGGGAGGGGCAGCCGGATGGCATCTGGTTCTACGAGGATATGGGATTCAAATTCCGCCCCTTCATGTCCCCGCAGATGTATAGGGAAATTGTGTTTCCCGGGCACAAAAAAACGATCGACTACTGTCACAGCCTGGGGATGAAAGTCATCATGCACTCCTGCGGCTTCGTCGAACCGCTGCTGCCTGGCATCATCGAGGCTGGTGTGGACTGCCTGCAGGTCATGGAAGTGAAGGCTGGCATGGACCCACTGCGCATCAAGCGCGAGTACGGCGACGAACTTGTGTTGTTCGGCGGCATGGACGCCTGCAACCTGGTGGCCAACGACATCGACGCCATCCGAGCCGAACTGGCGGAGAAAATTCCCTTGCTCATGAAAGACTTCGGCTATATTCTCCACTCTGACCACTCTATTCCCACAACCACCGAGTACGAGACGTACCGCTTCTTTGTAGACGAGGGCCTGCGCCTCGGCACCTATTGATTCTCTAGAAAGGATTTTTCTATGAATGTCATCATTCTGCCCGACGCCCACGCCGTGACACAGTATGCGTATGAATTTGTCAAAGGGCGCATGCAGACGAAGCACTACAAGGTGCTTGGCCTTCCCACTGGAGGGACTCCTCTGCGTCTGTACAAGGCATTGGTGGAGGGACATGCACAGGGCGAGATCGACTTTTCGGATGTGCACACCTTTAATTTGGACGAGTACATCGGTCTGGCGCCTGATCATCCGCAGAGCTACGAGTATTTCATGCGAGTCAACCTTTTCGACCACGTGAACATCAAGGATGAAAATATCCATTTCCTCAATGGGCTTCCGGATGACGTGGAAGCTGAGTGCGCGCGCTACGAGCGTGCCATCACCGAGCTTGGTGGTATCAAGCTACAGATCCTCGGCATTGGCCGTGACGGGCATATTGGGTTCAACGAACCCTCAAGTTCCCTCGCCTCTCGCACGCGGGACAAGACATTGACTCGGGAGACGGTCGAGGACAACGCATGCTACTTTGGCGAGGACGAAGAGGTGCCGCGCTGGGCTCTGACCATGGGTGTTGGCACGATCATGGATGCACAAGAAATTCTCTTGTTGGCCACGGGCCGCCCGAAGGCCTGCGCCGTGAAGGCCATGGTCGAGGGACCACTCACTGCCATGTGCACGGCATCCGCCCTGCAGATGCACCCTCGCGCGCTCGTCGTCCTTGACGAGGAGGCA
>JAGLDW010001267.1 GCA_023145395.1 Lentisphaeria bacterium
TTCCGGGAGGGCATGATATTCTCGTGTGACGACAGCGCCCTTCACGCAGATTTCTCCAATATGCCCATCCTCGACGGGTTGCGTGTCGCTCCAGTTTCCGATGGGCTCGTCGTCGATCTTGATAATGCGGCAGCAGACACCGTCGAGGGGCACGCCCACGCACATGCCCCCGCCGGCCCGAGTTTGTTCGCTCGTCTCTTCGAGCATCTCCCGACCCGTGAAATTGGCGACGGGCAGTGACTCGGTGGCGCCGTAGGGCGTGTAGGTCTGGGCGCCAGGGGGAAGCACGCTATTGAGCAATCGTGCGTGAACGTAGGCAGGCACTGGCGCGCCCGCCATGATGATGCGTGTGACGGAGGGAAGCGTGATGCCGTGTGCCTCGCAGTACTTCGAGACGTTGGCCCAGAGTGTCGGCGACCCGAAGGAATAGGTCACGCCCTGATCCAGAATGGGGCGAATGATGCGTTCAGGATCCACATGAGCCGGGCGGGAGGGGTCCATGTCCGGAATGACAGCCGTGGCGCCCAGCGCAGTGCTGAAAAGGGCGAAGAGGGGGAAGCAGGGAAGATCCACATCATCCGGACCAATGCCATACTCGCTACGCAGAATTTCCGTCTGCGTAGTGAAAATTCTGTGGGTGTAGGTGACTCCCTTTGCGGGCCCTGTGCTGCCTGTGGTGAAGAGGATGGCGGCCGTATCTTCGGGGGCGACGGGCTGCACGGGGAACGGGCCGCTCTCTCCGGGCAGCGAATCCACACTCCATCCTCCCCAGAATAGCTTGCGTCCCAGCGTGATCTTGATCTTCACGCTTCGGAAGGATGCAGGCCGCAGCAGGCGCAGCACATGGGCCGCGGGAATGCCGAGGAAGGCAGTGGGCGCCACCTGCGCCACGCACTTCAGGAAGCTCCCCCAGCCCATGCCCGGGTCAATGAAGATGGGGACGGCGCCAATCTTGAAAATGGCGAAGGTGAGGGCGAAGAAGTCGAGCGAGGGGCGGACCATCAGAAGCGTCTTCATCCCTCTCTCGACACCAACCGCCCGGAGTCCATGGGCATAGCGGCTCGATAGCACTTCCAGCCCCCCGAAGGTCAGATGCGTGTATGCGACGCGCCCTTTGGCGTCCGTGCCTTGCGGAAACACAACCGCACGCTTCCAGGGCAATTGGGAAGCCAGTTCGGGGATGTAGTGTGCAATGTTGTTGGCGGTCTGTTCCGAGTTGGAGGTGTTGCGCATCCTGATATCCACTTCCGTAAGCGGCCTGCGAGACATGGGTCCCAGGTGGCCGGGGCATGAACCGCATGGCATCGTGCAAAAAGACTTCACATAATAAAGACATTATCGCCGTTCTGTCCAGTTCTGCAACGAGCGTACCCACAAGATTCTGAATGTGTCTAGTGGTTCGGGACGTCCCGTCCCGTACGGCATCTCGGCGCGAGCCCCGCCGAACCACAAGAGCCTGCCCACGGCGAATCCCTCAAGGCCAGTGGCCAGAGACAGGGCAATGGAGCGCTGCCCCAAACCCCGCCGGGGAGCACCGGTGCTCCCCGGACCCCACGTCAAGTTTCAACGGACGCGCAGGGCGGGCCGCCCTGCTCTCCGTCCGTCGAAAGCGGTGGCTCTCGCTGGCGCGACGGAGGATGGGCCACTCCATGGAGAACGGGGAA
>JAGLDW010001268.1 GCA_023145395.1 Lentisphaeria bacterium
CGGAAGAGGACTGTGGTGACCGTGAGTGTGGTCCATCGCCAAACCTGGGCAATGACTGCGGCACCTGCACCGAAGCGACGGAAAATTGTATCTTTGGGAAATGCGTGATCTTGGAATGGCAAGATTCCCCAGAAGACATCCCGATGGACTGGCAGCAGGCCATCGACTATTGCGTCAGCCTTTCGCTGGATGGCCACAGCGACTGGCACCTGCCGTCCATCAGCGAGCTGCGCTCCTTGATTCGAGGTTGTTCGGCCATCGAGACCGGGGGTTCCTGCGGCGTTACAGACGACTGCTTGTCGTATTATGCGTGCCGGGATAGTTTTTGTGAAGGCTGTTTCGTTGGACAAGGCCCGGCTGGCTGCTACTGGCCCACCGGGATGGAGGGTTCGTGTTTCACTTACTGGTCGTCGTCGCCGTGCGAGGACGGCGATGACGGCGACGGCGCTTGGAGCGTGGATTTTAACTCCGGCCACGTGTACAGCTTCGTCAAGACCGGTGGCTACTATGTACGATGTGTGAGGCGTGGCGAGTGAGGGAGCGGGAGAACTAAACGAGCAGTGCCCGCATCAGCTTGCGAACGGCTGGATGGGTTCCCGGACAAGCAGCGGTCCGTTGGCCCGAATGGCATCCGCATCACCCAGCGCGCGTACCTGGCCTACGTGAGGCGGCCAAGCGAGGTCTTTGCCTCTTCGGGCGAAGGTAGCGGGTCGCTGGACTCGACTTCCATGCTGTGGGGTGACGGATTGAAGACCGAGGTAGTGGAACCGTCTCACGCCGCCTGGATCACCATGAGCGGCTGCTGGGTTCCCTCTTGCAGGCGTTCTTCTGGCGCAAGGACCCGACGACACGAGCCATGGTCTTCGAGGCCATATCTCACGTTGCGGATTGCCTCTGGCAAGAACCATTCTCACCGCTGATTCCGGCGGTGGCGCGTGCCCTGGGTTCGTTGAGCGCCCACCTCATCAGACCCGAGGACGTCGAGGAGAAGAAGAAGGACGAGCCCGAGGACGAGTGGCGGCGCGAGCCATCGGAGAAACCCGAGGCATGGCTGCTACTCCCACTTCACAGGCTCGAAAGCCTCGGAAGCAGAACGCTCACGGTGGAGGGTGTCGATGCAGTCGCGGCCGAGGTCGAGAACATCTTCGTCCGCGATCTTTGGTGCCGTTCCAGCGAGGTCGTCTCCGATGCCGCGAAGGTCATCGCGACGATGCACAAGAAACACCGCGACGGAGAAGAAGACCGGCCTCGCTTCCTTGAGGGCTCGGAGCGGATGCGGCTGTCGGGGAAGGGGATGCTGGAGCTACTGCACGGGGAAAGGTCGAAGGACTGGAGGTATGCGGGGAGGGTTTTGAAGGCAGTCCTCTAAGAGGGCAGGAGCCAACCTCGGAAAACTTGGGGCCGCATAGGGGCCGCGACTCTGCACCCAGAGAGGGAATAGGCCGGGACAGGACGGCATCATCCGGACAACGCATGTTGGCGTGCTCATTGGGAAAAGTGGTCTAACGGAGCGGACTATCAGGGGTTTTGAAAATGGGCGGTCTTGATTTCGATTCCCGCCGCCTCCATTGCCTTTTCTTTTGGTTATCAAGTAGTTCAATGTAGCCTTACCTCGTTGGGCCATATGTGCACCATTTTTCCGTATTCGGGGCGTGAATCCAGCAGGTCGATGGCCTGCCGTCTGATGTTTGGAGCCAGGTGGGCGTAGCGCAACGTCGTGCGATAATCCGAGTTGACGTTGCCCCAGAAGACGACAAACCCCTCATCCCAAGCCGCTTGATAGATTGCCCCAGCCCCTGCTGCTACAATACGCGAAAAGGATCTGGCGAAAATGGAGATCGACGATGATGCGAAGCGTCTACCTGTTGCTCTTTCTTCTTGTTTCATTTCTCTCGGCAGCGTGCGGCTCGGGAAGCTCCATCGGGGAAATCCACGGCGCGCCCGAGATGTTTAGCTACGAGACGGTCTGGGCCTTCTCGCCCACCGACGTATGGATCGGTGGGTCACCGGCCATGACCCTGGAGCAGAGCACGGCTCTCGTCCATTTCGACGGCGATGAGTGGAGCACCACGGAGGTGTCTCCGTATCACATCGCGAGCCTTTGGGGCTTTGCCCCCGACGATCTATGGGCGGTGGGAAACGAATACGTGCTGCGCTTCGACGGAAGCAGTTGGCAAGAGACGAGCCTGAACGAGTTGGGCGGCAATGACCTCTTGGACATCTGGGGCAGCTCACCGCAAGACCTCTGGGCGGTGGGAGAGAGCGGCGTCTTTCACTATGACGGCACGAGTTGGATGCGCCAGAGCAATTACGGTGCCAACGCGATCTGGGGCGCTGACCCCGACGCGATCTGGACGATCAGCACCTTCGCCTTCCGCCACTACGACGGCACGAGTTGGAGCGAGTTCGAGCTCGATCTCTTCGGTGGAGACGGCAAAATTTGGGGCTTCGGAGCCGGCGAGGTCTTCATCGCCGCCAATGACGATAGCATCGCACACTGGGACGGCTCTTCGTGGTCCGAGCTGAGCGACGACGCGACTTTCGGCGATCTGAATAGCGTATGGGGTGTCGCGCCCGACGATCTGTGGTTCGCCGGCGACTTCGGCGAAATCGTACACTACAATGGCTCAACCTTTCGCGAGATCGACCGCCAAGCTTTGGGCTCGCCCTACCTGAAACAATACCACGACATCCATGGCTCCTCGGCCGACGACGTGTGGATCGTAGGCGGCGTCTTGGGCGCCGAGGGCAACTACGGCGTGATCTATCACGCGGGAAATTAGCGCCAAATTCCAAATTTCAGACTCTATTTACGCTGCATTCACAAAAAATCAGCAATTGAAGTAAACTTGCTCTGTGATATTTATCCCGATACGAATGTTTTGTTACCAATGCTAGCTTCAGGCTGCAAAAATGTTTCTCTTCTGAGGGGAATCGAACCATGAACGCCACGACTCTCTCCTATGCGCTGGTTCTGGCTCTCGCGGCGAGTTTGGCCGCTTGCAGCGCTGACGAGACCTGCGCGACCGACGCCGATTGCTTGGACCGCGGTCCCAACTACCTGTGCGATCAGGCCACCTCCACCTGCGAATGTGTACCGGCCTGCGATGGGCTGGAATGCGGACTGGACGGCTGTGGCGGCACCTGCCAACCGGGGTGCACCCCCGAAACTCAATGCGAAAACGGCGTATGCGTTTGCCGGCCCGATTGCATTTCCAAGGAGTGCGGCGACGACGGATGTGGCGGGAGCTGCGGTTCATGCACGGGCGTGTCAGACGACTGCGACGCCACCGGCACGTGCTGGGACATCACCGAGGGTGCGCTGAAGAACACCTGTCAGGAGAATATCCCAATCTGCAACACCACCGCCGGTTGCGTCCTGCTTTGGGATGATTACCTGGAGGGGGACTTTCCTGGAGCGATTTCATTCGTCGTCCATTCCAGCGGCGAGCAGTGGATCGACATCTTGATACTTTTCAAGCCACGCACGGACCAGGGAACGGCCACCGAGATACGCTGGTACACACCGGACTGCAACGACTTCAACATCCAATTCAATGATGGTTCGACTTTGTTTTCCGACGATTCCTATTTGGCCCAGAGCGGGCCCATCGGACAAGGCGCGCACCTGGTCGAGATCAGTTCCGACGCCACGGCCCACTATTACCTCAGGGCCATCGCCCAGTAGGCATTCTGACCTTTGGAAGAAAATGGCCTAAGGGTGCGTGCTGCTTGACGTTTTCCAATTGGCATCTGAACGGTTCGATTCCCGCCCCAGCCTTGGCGAAAGCCCGCCCCGATCCCGACTTCA
>JAGLDW010001269.1 GCA_023145395.1 Lentisphaeria bacterium
GTTCAGAGTTCAGGGGTTCAGAGTTCCGGTTTCCGCCCTCCTGAACTCTTATTTGAGAGTACCCCCTTCATGCGAGTTGTCCTTCCGGTTCCAACAGTGTGTAGCCGAACTCTTTAGCGATCTGTTTGCATGTTCGCAGGCGTGCGGCTTTAAAACGCTCTTCATAGGCTTGCATTCCTTCATCAAGATAGGCTTGGCCATGTCGCAGGAGACGGTAGACAAGGATGGCCAGTTTACGTGCCATGGCGAAAACGGCGACGCTCGCGCCCTTGCGCCGAGAGATGCGCCGATACTCAGAGCCGAGGGCAGTCTTTGAGTTACGCAAGGTCAGTCCCGCCATACGGAAGGTTGCTCCGAGCCGGGTGGTGGTACTACCGCCACGCTTGCTGGGGACGGGTTTGCCGCCGCTGATGGAGAGCTTTGGCGCCAACTTGAGGAATGAGACGAAATGCTTCTCGGAAGGAAAGCAGCTCAGATCGGTGCCCAGTTCGCTCAGTATGGCTTCGGCAGTACTGACCCCGATGCCGTCGATGGCGGTCAGATCGCAGCCGCTCAGGCGGAAAAGAGCCTCCCGAATGGGTTCCTGCCCACGGGCCCGAAAGTTATGGCGTTTTGTTTTGCTCTTCACTTCCGGCACGTCGATCGATTTGTTCTCCGGCGGCTGCAGTTTCGCGAGCACACGCTGAATCTCGTCTTCATACTCGGCGATGCCGACGCATGCGTGATCGTACATCCGCAACGCCTGCTTCAGGGAGAAGAGGTGTTCGGGGCGCCAGTTGCCGGTGAGTTCTTCTGCGATTTGCGCAACACTCTTGCGGCAACGCTTATCGCGAAACTTTGCCAGTGTCTTCGGAGCGCGTTCTCCATCGACAATGGCTCGGATGATCTTCATCCCCGTCACGCCGCTGATATCCGATACGGCGTGGTGAACGCACACGTTCATCTGGTCCAGGCTTTTCTGTATCCGCCGCAGCCAGTCCGCACGTCGCGAATCCAGCGTTGTCTTTTCGCGCACCAGACTGCGCAGTGCGCAGATATCGTCGCCCGGGCGAAAAGAGCCCTTCAGAAGTCCGCAACTGTGCAGCATCTGAATCCACTGACTGTCCAGCATATCCGTTTTACGTCCCGGAACACACGAAAGTGCACGGGCATTGACCAGCAGGACTTCAAACCCTCGGCTTTCAAGGATCTCGTAGATCGGGATCCAATACACCCCCGTGCTTTCCATCGCCACCGATTCCACCTGTTCCTCCTTGAGCCAGTCGGCCAATTTGAGCAACTCGGGCGTCGTCGTTCCGAAGTGCCGCACATTGGCTTCCCCCTCCGGTGTCGGAGGACAGCTCACGTAATGTTCACGGCTTCCCAAATCGATACCCGCTACCTGCGACCGGATAACCCGCAGTCCCTGCTTCGGCTTGCGCCGTGCTCTTTTCTTGCCTTTACTCGTTATGCCACTCATAGTTCACCTCGCGGATCGTGTACGACAGCCCGGGGTGGCCGAAAGACGATAATCTTATTTCGGGGAGTGTCATTTTTGATGACCTCACCAATGAGAACAGCCGACCCGGAGCCATACTGAACAAGGGGCACGGAGGCACCACAGTAGAAGGGGCCTTAGCTGCG
>JAGLDW010000127.1 GCA_023145395.1 Lentisphaeria bacterium
CTGGTGGTGGTGGCCATACTCGGACTGCGAGTGAAGCGGGGAACGCCCTCGGCCCCGGAGGTCCCGAGTCACCGGGGGAGGGAACCAGACTGCCTTACGCGCTGTCAAAGAGGACCATGACACGCAGGAAACCCGCTTGCATTTGGGACCTGATCGGGTACAGTTGTTCGTTTCTAGTTTCTGGCAGATATTGGACTTCAACAGATCCGCATCCTGCCCATTTCGCAGGCATTTTCTGCGGGATGAAATGGCGAGCGGGGATGGACCTAACACGATGAATGACACCAGCAAGACACCAGGCAATCTCAGCCTGATCGCGGTGATCTTTGGCTTCGGCGTCTGCGTGATGGCCGTGGGGGTCAGCGCAAATGCGGCAAGCTCGGCTCTTGTCCCCGCCTACATGGCTGCCTTCATGGTTGGCTGTTTCTCCATTGTCTCCTGGTGGCGTGCACGCCTTGCCCGGAAGCAGGCACTTGAGGAGGAGCAGGTCGTCGAGTTCCGTCGGACCCACGCTGGCACGGAATTATTCGATGATGCCGACGAAGCCGTTCGTCTCGCGACCCGGGTCAATGAACACTATGTGAAATACGCCGTCCCGGCCTTCTGCATTCTGCTTGGAGTGGCGCTGGTCGGGCGTGCTTGGTTTCTATGGAGTCGTTGGAGCACCGCGCTGGCCCAGCCCATGGCGAAGCAACCTTTGCCCATGGGGACTCTGGCCGTGGTTCTGGCTGTTGGTTGCGTGCTGTTCGCCAGTTATTTCACTGGCGCATCCCGGGAGCGTGGCGCCCGTTGGTTGCGCCCATGCAGCGCGTGGATGTTTCTCACAGCTGCACTGTTTCTGCTCGGTGCTGTCGCCATGTTCTGGGAGTACTTCGATCCTGCCGCGACATCGGCGGACCTCCTTCTAGGAAAAGTGGGTTTGTGCGTGCTTCTCGCGCTGGGTGCCGAGCTTGTCGCCGGGGTTGTGATCGAGCTGTACCGTCCGCGCATGCCGGGCGAGCAGGAGCGTCCACTTGTGGAGAGTCGTCTGCTGGCGCTCTTCACAGAGCCCGGTGGCCTGGCCCGCAACATCGCCACCGCACTGGACTACCAGTTTGGCTTCAAAGTGTCCGAAGTCTGGTTCTACCGTTTTGTCGAGCGTTCACTTGCGCCCTTGCTGGCCGCCGCCGCGGTGTTGCTCTGGCTGATGACCACCATCGTTGTGATCAACCCGGAGGAAAACGGGATTCGCGAGACCTTCGGGCGCGTTGCCAACCAGACGCCTCTCACCCCGGGTTTCTACCTGAAGTGGCCCACGCCATTTGGGCGCATCCGCACATTTCCCGTCGAGCGGGTGCAGAGCTTTTCCATTGGCTATTTGGAGGGGGATCACGCTGCCGAGCACGAGCCCCCCATGGACCCGGAGAACGATCTCCAAGGGGACAAGACCGGTGGCGTGATTGTGTGGGCCCGGCGGCATCTGGGGGGAGAAACCAAATTTGTCGTGGCCAGCGAGGCAAGCACCGGTCTTCTTGGCAGCGGTGATACAGAAGGAACCTCCGCTGGCAAACCGATGGGCTCGGTACCCGTGACCGTGTACTACATGTCGGCGAGCATGCCGCTCTACTACAAGGTGAGCAATCTCTATGACTACAGCTATCGCCATGTGGATGCGCAGGAGACATTGAAGAAAATCACCATGCGCGAGATTGTCAACTTTCTGGCGGGCAATGACTTCTTCTGGGTGCTGACCAAGGGCCGCGAGAACAGCGGGGCGACATTGACGGCGGCAATCCAGACAAAGGCCAACGAACTCAAGCTCGGGGTGGAGATCGTCTTCCTCGGAGTCCAGGGCATGCACCCGCCCGTCGAAGTCGGCGCGGCGTTCGACGGGGTGGTTGGCGCCAACGAGACCATGCACCGGATGATTCTCAGCGCCGAGGCGGAGGCGATTGCGATTGTACCCACCTCACAGGGAAAGGCAGAGCGATTGAAAAACGAGGCGCTTGCCTACAAGGCCAACCGTACTCGTGTCCCCGCAGCGGAGGCGCAGCGATTCCGCAGCCAGCTTCTTGGCTTCAACGCATCACCTGAGATCTTCGTTCTGAACAATTTTCTCGGAGTTCTTGAGAAAGACGCGACGGATGTGCGCAAGTACATCATTGGTGCCAATCAGGGCACGCAGGTCTATATTATCAATCTCGAGAAGAAGCTTAGGCCTGATCTATTCGACATGGCGATCGACACGAAAACCGAGTGATTTTGCACTCTTTGCGAACCGGAGGTCTCTTTCGATGGCGGACAAGCGGACATTCATGCAGCACTGGCCCGTGATGGCTTTGGCGGCGGTCGTCGTTCTGATTTTCGGCCTGCGCCTGGTCACTTTTCAGGTGCAGGAGACCGAGGTATGCATCGTCAAGCGGTTTGGCGAATCGCTTAAGACAGACGGCAACCAGGTGCGGATCTACACCGCTGGGCTGCACCCCAAACTTCCCTATCCCATCGAGTCCACCTGGATCCGAGATCGCCGGCGCAATGTGTACGAGCTGAAGACAGGGCGTGTCGAGCAGATACAGACCCATGACAACTACCAGATCGTCGTGAGCACCTTTGTGGTTTGGCGTATTGGTCAGGGAGAAAAAGCCGCGCTGTACATGCAGCGGATCGACAACAAGGAACGAGCTAGGGAGACGCTGGATGGTCTGGTGCGGAACGGCCGGAACATCGTCCTTGGCAAACACGATTTGAGTGATCTGATCAATGCGGAGAAACCGGTTCAGCTGGGTCGCATCGAGCAGGAAATGCTCGACACCGTGAAAGAGCAGGCGCTGGACGAGTGGGGCATCGAGGTGATCCACATCGGTGTCAAGCATATCGGCTTCCCGGAAAAGGTCACCCCGAAGGTGTTCGAGCGCATGATCGCAGAGCGCGAGCGCAAGAGCACGCGGTACTTGGCGGACGGGCAGAAAGAGGCCGACCATATTCGCTCGCAGGCCAAGGCGGAGGCGGACACCATTCTCGCCGATGCGGAGACCAAGGCGACGCTGATCCGCTCGGAGGGTGACAAAGAGGCTGCCGAATACTATGCCGTGTTCGCCGAGAACCCCGAACTAGCGGCGTTCCTGCGCAAGCTCGAATCCCTCCGCCTGACGCTCTCCAAGAAGACCACGCTGATTTTGGACACGAACACACCTCCCTATGACCTGCTGCGCGCGGGCGCTGCGGATTTGGAGAAGGTTGTTGGGGCGAGCAAGTCCGGGGGCGCGAAGAAATGAGCAGTCACCCCGCCATCCCCCCCTCCCCGTCCATCGAGGGAGCAGGCGAAGCGCTGAAGGCACTGGTGCGCATGTTCCAGGCGCTGTTCTTTCTGCTGCGCATTCTGATCATCCTGACCTTCGTCTTCCTCATCTTCAGCGGCGCGTTCTATGTCAAGCCGCAATACGAGGTGATGCTTTTCCGTTTTGGCAAGCTTCAGAGCAAGATGGTGAAGAACGAGGCGGGGCAGAGAGTCGAGGATGAGGTCCTCCGCCCTGGGGACTGGTACTGGGCCTGGCCCTATCCGGTGTCACGCCGGAAGCAGATTCCCGCCCAGATGTCAGTTACTGTGGGCACGGACAAGGCCTTCATGCCCAAGGTCAATCCCAACGACATCACCCCCGGCATGCCAAAACAGACCGTGCTGCGCCCCGGCGAGGACGGATACCTGCTCACAGGCGACAAGAACATTGTGCATGCGTCCTGGACCCTTACCTACCGCGTCACAGACCCCAAGCGCTACTACCTGGAGTTCTACGACGACAGCGAGACAATCCTCAAGGCGGGCGCCGACCCTCGGGACGCACCGCCGCCGGAGGGTGGCAAGGAACTGATCCGCAATGTCCTGGTCAACGCCGTTCTCTGCGAGACGGCAACATGGAGCATCGAGGATGTCATCGTCAAATCCCGCTCTGTGGATGGGGAGATAGAGACCCTGCAAGACGGAGTCAAGAAGAGAGTGCTGGCACTCGTTGGCACCGACAAACTTGACTTGGGCATCACCGTGCAGGAAGTGAGTCTCACCGTGGTGCTGCCTCCCACCGCCACGCAGGACGCCTTCGACCGCGTGTTCGAGGCCTCCACCAGTCGAGACACCATGATCAAGCTCGCAGAGGGCTACCGGGAACAGGTCGTCCCCGGCGCCAATGGCGAGGCGTTCAAGATTCTCAGCGCGGCCCGTGTCTATCGGCAGACGATCAAAGCGTCCGTCGTGGCCCAGGGGGAACGCTTCAAGAGCCTTCTTGCCATGTACAAGGAGAAGCCGGAGGCGGTGCTTGTCGCGCTGTATGGCGACACGATCCGCGACGTTTTGGAGCGGGTCGATACCAAATACATCATTCATACTCCTGACGGCGGTGCCAGGCAGGAGATTCGCCTGCTGCTTGGCGCGGAGCCGCAGAAACCGAAATCGAAAGTTCGCTAAGGCCGACGCCGCAAAAAGCGTCCGCCACCGTTTGGGAAAGTGATTCATGCTTGCAGAGAATCTCAGCGAGATGATGGAGAACGACGAGTCTGGTCACGGGCATTCGCACGAGACCATGGGCATGTTGTGGGCACTTTTTGGTGGCCTGCTGGTGCTAAACTCGTACTTGGCAAACCGCTTTTTTGCCACGTCCATCGATTCCTTTGCCGTCGAATCGAGCGCAGTTGTTGGGGCGCTGATTCTCTCGTTCCCGGTCTTCCGCTCTGCGCTCAAGGATCTGGTCAAGGGCAAGATCTACATGAACGAGCTGGTCGCGCTGGCTCTCATAGCGGCATTTTCGGCTCGGGAGTATCGGGTGGCGGGTGCGGTGGCTTTCTTCATGCTGGTCACGATCACCATCGAGCGCCGGACCGCTAGGGGAGCAGAAGCCTCGATTGAGGCGCTTATTCGACTGACGCCCAAGAAAGCCCGGCGCATCGTGGACGGGCAGGAGGAGGA
>JAGLDW010001270.1 GCA_023145395.1 Lentisphaeria bacterium
ACACCGATCTGCGCGGGCTGGCAGAAATGTGCTTCGATTTTTTCGATTGCCCCGACAAGCTCGAGAAGGCGCTGGACATCATCCAGCAGAATGCCCTTCAATTGATCACGGCCCAGGTCGAGGCGGGTGCGCATTGCATTGGCATCGGCGACGCGGCCTGCTCCCAGATCGGCCCCGAACTCTATCGCGAACACGCCTGGGCCAGGGAAAAGCAGCTCGTCGAGCATATCCATTCCCTCGGCGCCATCGCCAAGCTGCATATCTGCGGCGACACCACGGCACTTGTGCCCGACATGGTCGCCACCGGCGCCGATATCGTGGACATCGACCACCTCGCCACCAACATGGGCTCGTTTGCCACTCACCTTGGCGAGGGTCAGGTGCTCTGCGGCAACCCCGATCCCGTCGAGATCGTCGAGCAGGGGACTCCCGAGCGGATTCTGTCCGCCGTCGCCGGCATCAACCGGGACACGGGAGGACGGACCATCGTCTCCGCAGGCTGCGAGATCACGCCCGGCACTTCCGACGAGAACCTTCGCGCCCTCGGCGAGGCCGCCCGCCGCATGGACGGCATGCCGTAGCGCCAATCCGTCCGACAAGTCTTCAGATCTTCGCGAGGAGGCGAGCCGCTTCCTCGACGAGCATCTCTCCGCTTCCGGGGGCAAGACGACAGGGCGAACCGAGGGTGGTTTCGTAGCCTCCGCGGCTGAAAGCGCCCCGGGTGGGGACGTAGCCGACCATGCCGTTCGCACCGCCGACAGGCACGATGGTCTGGGGGTGGGCAGCGGTCTTGACCTGGATGCCAAGTTCGCAGAAGACCTCGCCGGAGAAGCCAACGAACACCGTGTCACCCACCCGCAGTGCCTGGACCTCCGCCTTTTGTGTGCCTTCGCGCGCGATCTTTTGCACAAGTGTGTCGATGAAGCCTTCGTAGACTTCGTCTGCGCGGAAACGCTGTGCGCCGGGCACGCGGCCATGGTACTCATCATCGGTGATCACGCGATAGGGCAGCTCCACCGTCCCGCTCTCCCCGTTCAATCGATCGTTGTCGCCGTAGATCATATCCGCGAGCGCGTCCTGGATGTCAATGACGAGTTTCTGCGCGGTTGTCTCCATGTCGAGGGAGGTTCCGCGCTGGAAGTCCGAGGTGATGAGGTTGCCGTAGAAACCATTCAGGTAGAGCGTGATGGGGATCCCGCATTCCTTGAGAGTCTTGCAGACTAGGCCGGGAAACCCGGCGGTGACTTCGTCGGTACCGCCGTGGTGGGTGGGATGGCAGGCAAAGTTGACCAATGCTCCGACGAGTGCGCCGTCGGCGGCGCGGAGAGCAAGAACGCTCACATCCGGGTCGGTGGGTCCTTCGAGGTAGAGCGCGTCCGGATTGCTGCCGAAGTGTGTCTGGCTGCGGACCAGTCCGTCGCGCATGACGACACGTCGGTTGAAGGCCACATCGAACTCCTGGACGCGGGCAAAGCCAACCTGCACCTCCGCCAAGCTGTCGAGCGCCTTGCCAAAAGCCTGCACGCAGCGGTCGATCACGGACGCGACATACGTTTCGTCGCGCGGCACGGGCCAGCAGGCGCAGATGGCCGGACCCGCATGGTTGTGGGTCGCGGACACCATGACATTGGCACCGTTGAATCCATAGGCTTCAGCAAGCCGCCTACGGAGCTGATCCGTGGTGGTCCAGCGGACGCTGAGCGTGTCGAGTTGCACAAAACCAACCTGTTCCCGGCCATTGTCGAACACGGCCACCCGAGCGAAGAGGGGATCGAGGATCTTGTCGCACTTCAGGTCGGCGATCCAACCAATCTTGCCCGTTCCCACAGGCGGAGTGATGTCGATCTCGGAAAATCCTGCACGCAGCGTCATTTGGGCACTCCCCAACAGCAAACAATCTCGTTGAAAGACTCCCTGGAAGGGAGCTGCTATCCCGCTCGCTAAAGCATCGCTTCCACTGCCGCGTAAACGCGGGACTCAGACTGGGAATTGCCCTCGGATCTCTGCCTGAGTTCCGCGTTCACGCGGCAGTGGCAGCGACGCTTTAGCGAGCGGTCCAATCCATAAGTCTACAAGACTCAGGCCCTTTTCTCAACCGGCGAAACGCCTCATCTTCCTTCGTCGTCAATTTGACGAACTGGGACAGTGACAATCTCCCGACGTGCGGCGTCCACCGCGCGATTGGCAATATCCTGAACCTTCTCGTAGGCGTTGTCCTGTTTTACAGCAAGTTCCTCGAGCTGCGCCCGCTGAGCCGTCGTTTGGGCTTCCAGTGATTCAATCTTGCTGAGCAAAACATTCTTCTCCCCGGCGAACTGGGCCTTGATAAGTGCCTCGCTACTTTCAAACACGCTGTTCAGTCGGGCCGTGGTCTCATCGGCCGTTGATTGGATGGCAGCAGCCAGTTCCGCTGGGAACGCTTCGACCTTTGTCCGTAGCCGGGAAAGTTCCTCCTCGCTCTCTGTAACGGTATCCTCGCGCAGTTGGAGTGCAGTGTCCTTGGCAATCGCCTCGCGCTCGAAAGCTTCGCGTTTGGATAGTATCTCTTTTTCAAGTGTCGCGAGTTCGTCTTTGAGTGTGTCATGGCGTTGCTCGCGTTCACGTTCGAGCGCGTATGCATATTCCTCTTCGTCGCGTTTGCGTGCCTTCTCGGTCTCTGTATGCTCATCGTCTGTTTGGGCTTGGTAGCGCGTCTTCTCCTCCTGCCAATCCGCACGCGTTACGGCGATGTCCGCTTCGATTTCGGTCTTCTTCCCAGCCAGTTCGTCTTCCAACTGCTCTTTGCGTCGAGCCATGTCCGTTTCGAATTGCTCCTTGCTGGCGGCCTGGGCCTCGATAAGCGCGGCAAGGTCGGCGGCGGCAGCTTCAATGTCGTAGAGTTGGCGAAGTTCCTCCTGTTTGACTAGGGCGGCTGTCTTCACGCGCTCGTAGGTCTCGATTTCGTCTTCGAGTTTTTCAGCGAGTTCGCTGAATGTGCGTCCCACATCTGTTCGGAGTTCGTGAAGGCGACGAACAGGATCCTCCTGGGTCTGGGCGTCAGCAGTTGCCAATGCCGCCTGCTCCTCGGCCAAGGCCCGCGCCTCTTCTGCTTTCAGCAAGCTCTCTCTCTGCTTGTCAAGAGCTGCCTTGGCCACCTGATAGGCTTCCAGCAGATCCTTCTTTGTGTTCGACATGGTCACTTCGGGCACATCGGCATCTGATGTTGTTGTGTTGCTCATGGCAAGCTCCTTCTACTTCGTTGTCAAACTTGAATAAACACCGACTCTAACTGCATGAACACGACGATCAAGCTCCGCCCTCGCTTCCACCGCGAAAAGCCCAAGGCGGAAAACCCCGAGATCAAATGCCTGTTCGACTACCTCTTCGTATGCGAAAGCTCGAGGGTCAATTGTACTCGTCCCGTTCTTCCGCCACCATGGGTAGGGGTTCTTCTTCGGGCGTTTGATAGTGGATCTCTAGGGGAGTGGTGGTGGGGAGAAGGAGTTCTTTCTTCAGTCGTGCGTCGAGGGTGTCCGCGTTGCGCAGTTCGCATTCC
>JAGLDW010001271.1 GCA_023145395.1 Lentisphaeria bacterium
GATGGTGTCCGGGTGCTTGAAGTACAGCCCCGTGGAGATACTGCAGTTGATGATTCTGTTGCCAGACGCGGTGACCCCGTTGCTTCCCGTCTCCGGGTAAAGCCGTAGGAAGTAGCTGAAGTCGTGAAACGTGCAGTTCACGATGCGGTTATCCGTGATCTCTGGGCTGTTCTGCGGGCCGTTGGTTGAGCCAAGGATCGCGTGTTTGAGGCTGTAGCCGCCGGAGCCCTCGTACTGGGGCATCCCGTAGAACTCGGAGTTACGGATCAGATTGTCATGCCCACAACTGTCCACGATGGCCTCGTATCCCTTCGCGAAAGAGATCCCAATCGACACGCCCCGGGCGGAAAACCCCTCCACCAGGTTGTGGTGCGATCCCCCGATGATCTTGATCCCCGCCGTGCCCTCTCCGTTGATGGCACCGTCGGTCTCGGACACGCAGTCGCGGATGACGTTGTATGCGCTCATCTCATTTCGCAGCTCGTAGGCACCGACGATGTTGATCACGGTGCCCTCCTGAACCAGGTTGTACTGCGTGATGTCGGGGGTCTCGCCCCGCAATGCGAAGCCGTGGCCGTTGTGTGCGGTGTCCACCAGCCGGTGAGCCAGGTTCCCCCATGCTACATTCTCTACTCCACGGATGGCATAGTAGTAGTCCTGCGCCTCGCCGCCTGAGCTGTTGTCTCGCTCGGAGTAAGAGCGACAGTCCTGCAGGAAGTTTCCCCGGCCGTTGATCGAGAAGCCGGTCATGCTCGAGTCCTGGCCTCGACAGTCGCGCATGGTGTTGTACTCGCTGTCCTGCTGGAAGAGCATGATGAACGTCCCCCCATCACCACTTCCCCCCACTCGGGTTACGGCGATTCGCTCGAAGAGGCAACTGCGAACCGCGTCCGATGAGTCGCTGTTCTGCCATCCGCCATGGATGCCGATCTGATATCTCGTCAAGGTCAGGTTTCGAAAGGTGACGTGCTCGAGCCCACGGATGTTGAACCCAACACCCGTCTCATCGCCCCCGTCGAACAGCGGCAACTCACTCGGATCGAGGAGCCCGCCCGAGTTGTAGTCGTAGTACAGGTCCGTCACGGGCACCGGGACCCCCCCCACGGACTCCTTGTATCCCTCGAAGACAATCCGGTCCGTGGCGGAGCCGCTGGTGGTAAAATCAAGGTCTGGGGCGCCGTAGCTCCCAGCCTTCACCCAAACCTTGTCCCCCGGCTGCGCGGCCGCCACCGCGTGCGCCATGGTCCAAGGCGAGGCCTCCGTCAGTCCGATGTTGCCGGCACTACCCGAGTCGCTCACGAAGTACTCGGTGCCGGTCATCGGGGGCGCCAGAATGCGGCTCTCCGCGTGGATCAGGCGCAGATCCCGCAGGTGGGTGATCCCGCCTGTGGCCTCATCGTAGCTCCAGGTGATGGCGTTCTGCAGGTACCTCGCCTCGGCGGACAGGTGCAGGGTGAGCACCGCTCCGCTGAGGGTCACCGACGTCACCGTGAGCGCATCACCGCCCCGGATGGTGAACCCAGTGTCCCCCGTCTTTGCGATGCTCCGGTCAAAGGTGATGACGATCCGGTCCCGGGATCCGTCCTCAATGACCGAGGAGAGGGGTACCGGTATCCCGTCGGGCAAGGGCCCGCCGTCTGGGAGGAGACTGCCATCGGTCACCGCGTCAGCGTCACTCACATCTCCGGCATCCCCGGTGTCACCAGCATCAGCGTCACTCACATCTCCGGCATCCCCGGCGTCACCAGCGTCAACTCCCGCGGCCGACGGATCCGAGCACGCGGCACCAACACACAGCCACACCGCAGTGAGAACCGCCACGCACAGACCACGCCACGGTGACCGTTCCAGGTGAGCCGTAACAAAATGCAATCGCATCGTCATCGAGTATCTCCCTTTTTGAGCTTGCCCTGATTCTTCCAGTCTGCTGGGAATTCCAATGCGGTTCCCCTGGTGTTCTAGTGCTTGAAGGAGCGTTGGCCGGTGAAGACCATGGTGGCGCCAGCCTGGTTGCAGGCTTCGATGCATT
>JAGLDW010001272.1 GCA_023145395.1 Lentisphaeria bacterium
CCCAGGATGCTGTAGAGAGTGTACCAGCCATGCTGGGCACGATCCTCATTGGCCGTGAGCGTGCTGTTCGAGACGAATATCGCAGTGCGGGTTGTGGGAGCCTCTAGCTTGTTCATGCCCCCCACGATGTGGTTGAGGCGGAGCATTTCGCGATAGGCATCGGGGCAGGTGTAGCGGAAGGGACCACCCGTATACCAGAAGAGGATGTCCGCACCGTTCTTCACAGCCTGCGAAGCCCATTCGCGTACCTGGTTGGCGGTTGGCGTTCCTCCCTGGTACACGAAGGCTTGCGGCATGATGCAGACGCGCTTGTCAACGCCCAGATCCGCCAGATACTTGGTGCTGAAACCCGTCTGGTAGAGTGCCCGCTCGCGGCCGTAGTAGGCGATTGTGGCCGTGGGATAGGGGTCGGCGCTAAGGACTTCCGAATAAGCTGCATGCAGAGCCACATCGATGTAGTTGAAATTGTACATGTAGCAGAAGTTGCTGGGAATGAAGGGGATGCCGGGAGCGTGCTGACGAAGGACTTGGACGTCTTTTTGGCATTCTTCCGCGAGACGGCTGTTCCACCATTTTGTGAAGGCAATGCGTTGGTAGGCGCCATCCGCAGGTTCATCGCCGGACGCATAGTAGTCGTGAAGCCCGTACCTGCCATACCCAAAGGCATTCTTGATGTCGGTGTCAACTTGGTCGAGAACCGCCTTGTTCCCCGGCTGCAGTGTCTTGCTGAAGGCTCCAAATTTGGCGTAGCCCATGGGTTCGTCAACGCCCAGGATGAGGGACAGGTAGGGAATGACCTTCTTCCCTTTTGCGGCAAAATAGCTTGCCGTCTGTTCCCGTACGATACGCCGGAACACAGGATCGATCCTCACAGGTTTTCCCGTCTTCTCGTAGAAGTATTTGCAGCCTGTCTCCTGAGCTCGATTGATGTGCCAGGAGCTGGAGCACATGTACCAGTACTTGGTGTCGTACTGCTCGCGCCGCCGCTTCAACTCAGCCCATCCCCCTTGCGTGTTTTTCGGGAAAACAACCCAGGGGAACGAGGCGCCAAACATGCCGGCCTCGCCGATTTCCCGGTTGTAGTTGCGCTGAATGATCCACGGATCGGGAATCTGGGCCACGTAGTCCTTTGGGTATGCGGAGGGTGCATTGCCATGCGCCCAGCTGCCGACCAGGTAGGTTCCCGGCTGATCGGAGAGGAGTTCCGCAAAACGTTCCGTCGGACGCGGTACGGCAAAGGGATCGGAAGTGAGAACTTCCGCGTAGCGTTTCAGCACACTGGTGTTCGCCCCGAAGACGAGTCCCGCGTACTTGCGGCTGTTCGCGAAGTTGCCCCCAAAGCGATTCCACTGGCTGTATTCCGTGCCGGCGCCATGGCGTTCGCGAGTCAGGTTCAGCAGCAGACGGGCTCCAGGGATGGGTTTGAAACCGATGGTGGCAAAGGGCAGTGCGAACTCCGCAGTCCAGGCCGTCTCCGTTCGCGCGGCGGCAACCTGCCACTGACCATTCCACTTGGCGTCCGTCGTGTAGGGCGTGTCGGTGACCGTCAGAAACCGCTCTCCGTCCCACTGGGCGCCGCGGGCATTGGCCATGAACTGGAAGCTGCGGCCTTGGGGGATGGTGGCAAACACCTCCAGGCAGTCGTCTCGCCACACAGCGCCATCCCGGTCGGTGATGGTTGCCAGGAGGTCGCCGATCAGGGGTTCGATCGCCTTGATGCCGATGTAGAGACAATTCTCGTCATAGGTGACATGGGCCTCGGTCTGGACTCGAGCCGACTTGCTTCCGGAGGCATTGAGATAGAAGCGCTGAAGTGTCTCCGACGCTGTCCAGCACGGTTCGTCGAGGATGCCATCGAGCGTGGGTGGCACTGCCGTCGGCGTGATGGCGATCGTGTCTTCGATCTCGACGATGCGCACGTCGTCCAAGTAGATTGTCCGCTTCACATGGTCCAGTGTGATGCAAAACTGAGCGCTGACGGATTCTGCCGGGGCGATCATTTCATATTCAAAGCGCCGCCATACCCCATCTGCATTCTGCGGACGCCATTCGGCAAATGCCTTCCCGGCGCTGCCATTGCCACCCTTTTCCTTCGAGAAATTGGCGCCAACTCTCAGGAGAGAGTTCCGGGATACCTCCAGTTTTTGGGACTGATACCAGAACGACAGCAGGTAGGCACGCCCTGGCACCACCTTGCGGACCGTGTACAAGGTGGCGCGATCATTCGCGTCCACTGCCACAACCCGGGTGCCCTGTGGCGCCGAGTGGAAGCAGTCTTGATCCTTCAACACCTTTGTCCGCGTGTTTCCGGGCCACAGCGTCCACGTCTTGTCCGCAAGCGAGAACTCCCCATGTGGCAGCAAGTCGCCTCCACATGCGAAGGGACCAACGGTAGTTGCGAGCATGGCGGCAAGGCAAAGAGCTTTGATCGAGTCTGTGGTCATATTCTTGATGATCCTGTCAGTTGCCGATTTCGCGTTTGGCTCGCTCGACCACCTCGTGGACTTCGCCGAGCAGAGCCTCGTTGATCTTGGGTGCCTGGCGGTTCGCGAGGCACTCCTTCCACTGCTTGTTCGCCTCCTCGAGCATCCGTTGCTCCCGGCCGGTCTCTTCGCCATCGTGCCACATGGACACATCGAGCAATTTTGGCATCCACAACGCTTTGCGGAAATGTCTGAAGGTGTGGTCGGTGTTCAGGTAGCTTCCGCTTTCCCCGATGCCCACCTGGTCGATTTCATCGAGCGCAAGCGTTTCGTCGCTGATCTCGATCCCACGGTAGAAATCCCATTGCCCGCGGCTGAGATCAAGGTCGATCATGGCTTGCTCCGGGCTGAAGATCGCGGCGCCGTCCAGCGACCCGGCGTGCATTCCCAGCGCCCCGGTGCCCACTGCCAGCATGCTCTGCTTGAAGGTGCGCTCGTAGGCGCACTGCAGGCCGGGAAGTTTCGCGTTGATGTAGCTTCCACCACGATCCAGGGGGATGTCCAATCCGTAGAGCCGGTTGAAGACCCGCCAGGTCACAATGTCCTGGGTGACTGCCTGCGGAGAGCAGAAACTCGGGTTGCCATGCGTCATGTCCATGGTGCCGCTGATGAGCATGCCCACGCCGTTCGCCTTCGGGTTGATGGCGCGTGCGACCAGTCGTGCGCCAAGAAGCTCCGCGATGCATATGACGATGCATCCGGCCGTGGTCACTGGGGCATTGCCGCCGGCGATGGGCATGGAGCTGAAGGCAAAGTCGTCGTATCCGAGATCCATCAGAACTTCGACAATCTGCGCCGACCGTTCCCCGAGCGCGAGGGGGCTGGTCAGACAGCCGCCAGTCTGCACCCAGCGTCGTGGATCTCCGTGTTTCTCGGAAAGCATGCGGATCTCGTGTATGTACTTCACCTGCTCGGGGCTGCGGATGCCTCCGCCGGCCGGCTTGTTCGTATTGGCGATGAGCAGCTCGGGCGCCTCGATCGCCTCGATGAGAGGATCGATGTCGGAGTTTACGGCAGGAGGAGAGATGGCGCCGACTCCGGAGAGGGCATCGCCCAAGCGGATGAACTGAATGGTCTCCTCGCGAGTGGCTGTGCGACGCTCTTGTTTCTCCCAGTCATAGAGGAAGAAACAGACCTCTCCAAAGGATGCATGGAACTCCTTGGACACGGAGATCGGCTTGTCCGGCTGTTCCGGGCGCAGTTCGCAGTCCACGATTTCCTCGATCAACTCGCGCGGAAATCTGGCGGTCATGGTGTCGTAGTCGACCTTGGCGCCGAGTGCGGCCACCTTGTCCAGAATGCGCTTGCTGTAGACCTTGAACCCAGTGCGTCCCAAGAC
>JAGLDW010001273.1 GCA_023145395.1 Lentisphaeria bacterium
AGCAGCCCGGTTGGCGAAACCGAAAGGGCGCCTTGCACAGTGCGTTCATCCAAATATTCTGCCATGATGCCTCTCTCTCTATTTGCAGTCCAAAACGATGTGGCCGCGCGGAAAACCTGAGTTTCCGTGCAGGCACTAACTATGCCAATCCTAAAAGTGGATCATGATCCCTGGTTGTGCAAGGGGCAGACAATGCCAAAAACAGATAAAACCTGCCGGAAACGCGCACAATTCTCAAGGATGCATTGTCTTGGGCCAGCCGCATGGATACGCTGCCAATAGCTTTTGTCGGTGAGGGTGTGAGTCGGTCTTGGGGGCGGCACCCGGGCAGTGCTCAAGCTTGGCGTGCACGTTACCGACGCGGCGATTCGCTTGGAGAAAACAGCACAGCTATTCTCTATCAAGGGAATCCGTTTTGCTGTGTATTGCCGGTTTCTCTCCGGACCTGGCTCTTTGAACTATGTATGCACCGATCGGGCGTCCCGAAATGGCACCCCAGGAGCTGGCCCACAGAACACGGTTTCCATCAGGCGAGGGAACAGCATGGGCTTCCGTCAGGTAGTCGATCATCTTCGTATGCAGGTGGGCGATACGTTCGACAGTCAAGCTTCCATCAAGTTTCACGGCGACAACCTCGTCCCAGTACGGCGCCCAGGACGGGCCTCGATGCTGATATGTCACATAGGCCCAACCGAGGCGCTTGAGATTTCGCGTGGACGTGTGCCCTGCGTATCCTCCCGGTGTCAAGACGGTCACTTTGCCATCCCGCAGACGGCGCTTGATTACACGCCCATCGTCTGGCTTGGACTTCGACCCCCCCACGGCAATGTCATCACCGTTCTCATCAATCGTGAGGTCATAGTGACTGGGACGTCCGTATGCATGCCAGAGCTTGCCTACCTTGTTTCCGTCAAGAGCATAAACCTGCGTCTGATCGCCACCATTTCGATGATTATTCCCGTCTATTTTTCCGTGAAGCACGATGTATCTTCCCGACGCCGATATGGAAATCCAGTCTATCCATTCGACATTGTTCAAGACCAGATCCGGATACTTTCGTTTGCTCTCCAGGTCGTAGGCGAATGCGATCCGGTCCCTCCCTTTCCTGCCATCGACGACAATCATCGTGCCATCGAGGGAGAGGTTCCCTTCTCCTAACCCTATTTGAAGCTCGGAATATCCCTCGAAACTGGCGACAGGCCACGCCTTGTCCTTTCGCACGTTCCAGTAACCAATGACGTTGTTCTTCACGTACACCATGATGTCGGGCATCTTCGGGTGCCATCGAGTCTCCGCCCCAGGGACGCTATTGCGCCCAAACAGCGGGGCATAGGTCGTGCCATCCAGAAATAGGTAGCTCGGGTAGCCGTGATGCTTGGCCAAGAGAAGCATCGACTGATCGCAGTTCCAAGCCGCGCGCTTGGAGTAACCGTGACGTGCAATCTTGTTCCATTTCCCCTTGACGTTCTGGATATCGGTTCCCGGATCTCCTGTAATTCGAGTGATCATCGTTTTGAAAACAGGATCAACATACGTCTCCAGATAATCCGGTTTGGGAGTGCCTGGAATCACCACAGTGTTGGTGTGGAATACGGGACTACCATCAGCCAGCGCCACGGACGCACAGAGGAAGAACAACAATGCCTGTCCGGAAAACCTATTTTGTATGGGCTGTTTTGTCATCATTTTGCTCCCGGGACGGTCGCTAGCCTGCGCTGACAATGTGAAAGATGCGCTCCAGCCAGCCAGCACCGTCGCGGGCGCGAATCTTCAGCTCGTGTTTTCCTTTCGGCAGTGCCGTGTCCCCATCGTTTCCCTGACTGCCGACCATGTAGGGGGGACCATCAAAATGGTGGATGCGCTTGCCGTCGAGGTAGATCTCCATTTCACCCATGGGGATTCCCTCGAGCCACACATGCACTCGTTCCCAGCGGTGGTAGCCGGGAAGCCGGTTGGCTGGCGAGATGTGGATGCCCTTGCTGCGCCGTGGCCGCAGGCGGGCATCCTCCTCCCAGGATTGTCGCACCGCGGCGCTGCTGCGCAGCATGCGGATGGTGCGCCGGTTGGACGGGCTGGTGATGATCGGAGAATCGGCCTGGTAGATGTAGATTCCCGGCACGCCCTGCTCGTAGAGTTGTGCCACCCGCCAAAGAAAGAGGCCCGGCATGGGCAGACCCCAGCTCAGGGCATCGAGTTGCGGCAGCAGAATGCATTGGGTGTCGCGCACCGCCTTCTGATAGGGTGCAATGTCGAAATAGTGAAAACGCCCCTGAATGTTGCTGGGGCAGAGATAGTCGACCCAGCCTTCCCTGGCCCAGGTGGCGTAGTCGAAATCCTGCCACTGCCGCACGCCATGTGCCGGGAAACGAGTGAGGATGCGGATCTTCTCGTTGCGGGCCGTGGCGAACTCGTTCGCGAGACTGCGGAGTTCGCGAAAGAATGTGTTGCAGGTCTCCTTTGTGTCGATACCCCCGGGGTACCGACAGAAATCGATGGAAATCCCTGTCGAACCAGCCTCCAAGGCCTCTCGGTACAGCGATAGCACAAACTCCCGCACCTGCGGCACCTCGTAACGTAGAGAGGAACCGCGCATCCAGTCTGGATGCTGCTTGGAGAAGTCGCTCTGCAGCGGCGATCCCGGATAGCAGTTCGTGGCGCCGAAATTGGCATGCACCGTCAAGCCCAGCTCGCGGCCGAACTTCAGCGTGGACTGCAGCGTGTTCGTGTATTGCTGCATGCGTCCCACATTGGTCGTCGTGGGGTGTTGGATGGCGCCGATGGGATCTCCCTGTGTCTGGTAGAGGAGTTGATCGGTCTGGCGCGTTTCGAACACCATCTTCATGCCGAAGCGACCGAGCTGTGTGTCGACGATCGACACATTCGCCTCCCGGTACGCATCGAGATACTCCCGGTGCCAGAAAACATCCTGCACATTGTCCGAAAAGGCGTAGCTGTAGGGTTCCCAGTACGCGGCCACAATCTTGTCCGGCTCCCCAAAGGACGATTCCAGTTTGGCGACGGTCTCGGGGGTGATAGGCACCAGTTTCACGTAGTCCAGCGAGGTGGCGGCGGGGCCGGTGAAGGCATAGTTCTGGCGAACAATGAGGTGTTGCCGGTCTAGGTCGGTCCATCTCCAAAGTTCTTCGCGAAAGGGCTGGTTTGTGCCGAGCCTGTCGCAGCGTTCGTCCCCGCTGAGGCGAAGCTTGACCCTGCCAAATGCGTACACATAGACGGCGTATGCTCCCTTGAGGTCGAGAGGGTAGGTCAGTTGCGGCAGATCGGCGCCGCCCGGGCCGTAGAGTCGCGTTCCACCCCGGGCAAACGGCGGCGCATCCGTGGCCGCACCGTCCTCGAGCAACCACTGTCCAGGCTTGCTCTCGGCGCCGATGCCCTGCTTCTGCATGACCTGGGTCCAGTCCTCCACATACACAACATCGGAGTTGTCCGCCTGCAGGCGAATCTGGTGCTGGGCGAGCTGCACATCGTCTTCGCCCATGATCTGAATGCGGAAATCCACATCGACTTTTCCTCCCGATTGGGCTTCGGGATAGGGATTGAACACGACCGTCCGCTCAAGACCCGCCGCGCGCCGCTCACTGACCTCCCCGCGGATCCAAGGTGCCCAATCCTCCTTCCGAAGCAGCTCCCAGGCCGTGTCGGAGAGGAGTGGGTGGACGCGTGCCGCCTGCCAGTTGTCCGCGCCATGCGCCGTCCACACGCACCTCACCTTCACCTCGTCGGGAGATTTCTCCGGCACGCGGTAGGTGATGTGGAACAGTCTCGATAGCGGATCGATCTGAAAATTCACGGTGTTCTCCTCGCCAAATGCAACTCCAGCCACACTCGCCAACCCGACAATCATCCCAACCGACAATCGACTCATGTCCATGGTCCCTCTTCAAAATGTAGTTCGGACAAGAAAGAACTCTTATTTAACCACGGAAACCACGGAATACACGGAATAGCACGAAAAAAGACACGGGAGAATCGACGGGCACTCCGCGGACAGCGCAAATCATGGAGGGCGAGGCTCCGACGAGCCGGTCCCCCGTCGTCGGGCGCCGCGGACAGCGCAAATCATGGAGGGCGAGACTCCCGGCGAGCCATGTCTTGCAAACTGCGCGGAACATATCTCGGATGGGCTTTGAGCACTGCGCGGCTCAGCGGGAGCTTCGCCCTCCCGGATCTGCGGAGTTCGCACTGGGCTTGTCTCGCCATGCTCAGAAGATGAGCGGCGCCATCATCTTCTTGAGGATGGTGAACGAGACGGCGACCATGCCGATGAGCCCCATGCCGCAGGAGAACCCGGCTAGGAGAATGGGGGTGTACTTCATCCACATCTTTCCGAAGCGCTTGCGGAAGTAGAACCTCCCCACAACCGCGCCCATCAACTCCAGAAGGACGAAGGAGGGTGTTCCTTGTCCCAGCCCGCGAACCATGCCGAAAACGAGTAGGGTTGGGAGTCCCAGGAGGGAGAGGAACGCATAGGCGCCTGTGCCCGCCAGCACCCCCGCGCCAATGTACTTGGGACGCATTGCCTCCATGAAAAGCGACCCCCCCTCCATGGTCGAACTGAAGGTAAGGCACATGGTCTTCGCATTCAGATCCCACATTTTCTGGGCGTAGGGGTAGGCGGCGGACGGCACCTCGGCCATGCCCCAGAGGAGCTGCGAGAAGAGAATCGAGGCGATAATGACGATCGGTATGGTCACGAGCTGCGTCTTGATCTGGCTGATCACCTTGGTTCCCGTCAGCTCCAGAACCCGGAAGTTGACCGTGGCCACGCCGTAGTTGGGTATGGGCACGGGCGCAAACCAGATTTTCACGCCCCGGTAGCCGCTGAGAATGTATGTGGCCTCTTTGATGTAGGGGATGCGCAGCGCTTGCCCGCAGAGACCTTCCAACTTGGCCGTGGCGTAGCTGATGAGCGGGGTGAGAATCAACGCGTAGAAGACGAAGAACTTCCAGGGGAATCCTTCGATGAGCCAGCAGGATAGACTGATCCAGAAGACGTTGCTGAAGAGATAGATGCCAAGGGCGATGAAAATGGAGAAATCTCCGCGTTTGACATTGTTGGTGACCAGCTTCTGCCAGGCGCTGGGCGGTCTGTCGCCCAGTGTGCGTTCGTTGATCTGCGAGGCGGTGCCCCGTCGCCCTCGGATGGCGTTCCAGGCAGGTCTCAGGATCTTGCTGAAACTGACCAGCGTGATGGCCAGGGTGAGGCCGAGCGAGAAGGAGAGATAGAAGTCCACGTTGTTGCTGTAGAGCGTGTTGATGACGTCCATCTGGTCGTTCCAGTGCGAGAGCACACCCCATTCGTAGAGAAGCGGATTGAAGGCCATGGTGAAAACCACGCCCAGAAAGCCTCCCACCACAGCCCAGAATGGCAACACCATGCCTTGGAAGAACCAGATGATGTTGAAACTGATGTTCACCCCGGTGGCCGGCCAGAATTTTGCGAAGGTCGGGGTCAGATCCACCCAGGGAATGGGCAGGAGCTGTATGGGTTTGTCGAGCACGGTTCCGGTGATGGCGGGCACCCCGATGTAGACTGCGCCGAAGAGCAGGCCCAGCACTCCTCCGATGGAGAAGCTGCGCCAGCGCCAGGTCTCGTTGTTCTCCTTGGTCTGTGCGAGTGCGGTGATGGCGGAGGCGGCGACGGGCGCCATGGGGAAGGGAAGTTCCTCCACATCGCTGGTGATCCGGTAGAGCACGTAGCCCATCCCGTACTGGTCTAGACGGCTGACGAGCACGCCAACGGCCACCAGCAGGATGGGAAAAATCCAGGATCTGGTGAAGAAGGTGTGTCCCTCTCTGCGGATCACATCTGCGGAGGGCGCCCACCAGTCGGGAATCTGCTGCGCGATTCCCATGGCGTTGGCATAGTCCGACTGGACGAGGTACTGCCGCCACAAGAGGCCTTGGAAGGGCGCCATCATGGCGAGGCCAGCCATGAAGTAGAAGACGTAGATCTCCTGCATGCGCAGCTCTTGGAAGGAGCGGCGCGCGATCTCCGCAAAGAGGATGATGGTGACCCAGCGGGCGGCGCTCGCCATGTTCGCTTCCGGGCCGACCACCAGCGCCAGATACATGCTGCCGGGCATGATGAGGGCGCCGAGAAAGACGGCGCCGACGACGGTCTTCCAGGTGAAGCCGTCTTCGAAGACCTCCGGCGGTTCCATTAGCCGCCGGTATTCTTCAAGCTCTCGGTCGTGGCTTTTCCGTGCCATGTCTACCCTTCGGCTTGCTGGTTGTGGAGGACGGTTTGTCCCTTCTCGGAGAAGGCGGCGTGTTCGCCGGGCTCGAGATTGCGCCAGTGCAGGAGATAGGTGCGCAGTTTCTCGAGGAACGGTCTGTTGGTGGCGGCCCAGTTGCTGTCCTGTCCCGAGAGGCGGGCCACATCCATGGCGATGCGGTAGGCTTGGACGCGTTCGTCGTACTCGGCGTTGAAGACGAGTCGCTGGGTCACCCCCAGGTCAAAGGGCGCCAGGGCGACGTTGTAGGTCATTCCGTAGGTGGGCCGCTCCTTGTCGTCCGTGCCCGTGCGGGTGGCTTCGTGCTCGGCGATCAGGTCGCCGAAGGAGGCCTCCGTGAAGCGTGAGAAATATTCATTGAGGTAGCCGATGAGACCGACGACGAGATCTGGCTGGTAGATGAAGGGGAAGACGATGTTCATGCGGTTCCCATCGGTGGGCGGCATGGACCATTTTCGTTTGCCGGAGGGCACTGCGGATTTGGTGGCGATCATGCAGGGATAGAGCGTGGAGAGCAGCACGATGGCGATTGTGAAGAGAATCACGTAGACGACGCTGAGAGAGGAGAAGTTGAGGTTGATGTCGGTGATGAGGCCCGTTCGGGTGAGCCCGATGCTGGTGAGCTGTCCGATGAGGTATCCACCGACGGATCCGATGACGCTGTAGACGAAGGATTCGGCGAGGAAGAACATGCCGATGTGGGTGGGGTTGAGCCCGACCGCGTTGAAGATGGAGATCTCGGCTTTCCGCTCGAACACGGATCCGAGCATGGTGTTGAGGATGATGGTGCTGGAGATGAGCAGGGGGATGATGAGGAAGGCCAATCCGCCGATGCTGGTGCGGTAGCCCTCGCCGATGTAGTAGACTCCGCGTGCAGTCTTGCGGTCGGACACTGCGCCGATCTGGAAGGGCTTGGTGCTGGACATGTAGAACTTGGTCGCGTTGGTGACGGTGAGCAGTTCGTCCACAGCGGTCCACAGGGACACGTCCTCGTTCAGCTGGACCGACACGCTGTACAACTGGGCGCCGAAACGGCGCGAGGTCTCGATGGGCATGAGCAGGAGCATGGACAGATCGACGTAGAACACACCCGAATCCCCCTCGTCGTCGTCACTGATCATGGCCTCGAGATCATCCGCGCCTCCTCCAGGCTGGACAAGCAGCGCTTTGATGGGCATGAGCGGATGCTGGTTGAGATCATGGATGTGCCGGAACTCCTCGTCGCGCAGAATGCCGACGACCCGCAGGCTGTGGTTGGCAAAACGCACGGTGGCGCGTCCGCAGTCCCCGGCGCCGATGCCGAGGGACTTGGCGAGGGCGGAGGGAAGGACCACTTCGTCCGCGTCGTCGGCGGAGAAGAACGCCCCCGCGACCATGGGCATGGGGGCGATGAAACCGTCCTCCGCAACCGAAAGTCCGAGCACGGCGTCGATGGATGCTTCTCGTTGATCGCCAATGATCTTGTAGGGAATGGTCTGGTCGCTGCTTTTGGGAGGCAGTAGCCAGCGGCGCTGCACGATGGTGCCCCTGTCGGCAAAAAGTTCGCGAAACGTGCGGGCCGTCGCCTCGTCCATGCGGCTGTTTCCAGGCCACGTGTAGAGCAGCCCCGTGTAGGGGGCGCGCTTGCTGCGGGTGACGACCGTGGGGCTGAGATTCTTCGACACGCTTGTGAAGGCGAGCATGGTGAAAGTGACGAGCACGACCGTGGCGGTGGTGAGGGTGGTGCGCAGGCGCCGGCGCTTCATGTTGTTGACGCCGATGAGCATGGCCTCCTGACCCACCATCGAGTAGTCGGCGGTACCCGATTCCATGCCGGGGTGCGTGCGGAAGAGCAACTGCATCTCGCCCTCGAAGCGACCGTGCAGGATCTTGATCACGAAAAGGCCCAATCCCATCATGACAAAGGCGATGAAGATGGCTTCGGGCGCCTGGGCGATGCGGAAGGCGGGATGAATGTTCCGGAACACGGCGAAGGTGATGACAAAAAGTCCGGCGAAGGCGACCATCTCGGTCTCGATGCGCTTGAACTTGAACAGCAGTTTCTCAAGGAAAAAGCAGAATGGCAGCATCAACGCCAGGTAGCAGACGACTGCTTTGAGCATGTCGTTGGTGATGGCGGCCATGCGGGAGTAGGCCTTCATGTGGGCGCCGAGCGCCTCATGGAGTGCGCGCAGGAAACCGAGATGATTGTTGGCGGCGCGGGTGTCCCGCACCTGCTCAAGCGCTTTGTCTCCCCGGTCGAGGAAGGTTTGCGCGAGGTCGTCGGTGACTCCCTGCAGAGTCTGCATGCGGTGCCGGTTGAGCGTCGCCATGTCCTCCACGGCAGTGGCGAAGAAGTCGCTTCCGAGTTGCTCCGGGGTGTCGAAGCCGACTCCGGATGGGTCTTCAAGCGAGGCGTTGAGTGCTAGGACCATGTCACTGGTGAGCAGTTTGAGGGGCTCGTCGTGTTCCGCGTAGATGGCGGTCGGCCCGTTCATCCGCGCGAAGCTCTTCTTGGAGAATGTGTCGGTCGCCCCTGCGAGTCCGTATTTCTTGGGTGCCGCGTTGATGCGTCCGTTAAGCACTTTGTAGGTCTGGACCCCGATCCCACGCACGCCGATGGCGGCCGTGTTGTCGCGGGCAAACACGGGGAACTCCTGGCAGTGGAACAGAGCCAAGAGCTTGCCGGGGGTGTTGCGCCCGATGCCGGAGGTCATCTTGTTCTCCGCATCGCCTGCGTCGATCGCGTGATCGACCGTCCGGAAGGTTTCGTCGTAGTGAAAGGCATTGGTGAGCAAGGAACTGGCAGTCACGCCGTAGAAGGACCAAGTGGCCCGTTCGTCCGTCAGCGCCGTGTGCGCGTTGACCACATCCCCCCCGATGATGGGGGTGGGAGGCATTCTCGAGTCATGCATCACGATGACGGAGCCTGGAACGGGGAGCTGGGGAAGAACCGAGGCGGAGAAGTCGTCGAACTTGAAGGCTTTCACCAGAACAGCCCAGCTGTCGACCCACAGTGTGATCTGTCCCGGTGTGGGCCGGGGCAGTTCGGAGGGCGCGGTGATCATGCGGTCGTCGAGAATGGCGCGAAGAAGAGCGGGCACCGACTCCGCCGCGATCGCCAGATTCTCCGGGTTGATGTTCTCCGCTGTATCGCGGGGGGAGAATGCGCGTCCATGGTCGCTGAACACCGTGCGCACGGCGAAGGAGGGGGTGCGATTCCCTGCCTGTAGAATGCCAACAGCGGGCGAGTCCACGGGGAAGAAATGCCGTTCGGGGAGCCCCCCCTGTTTGGTCATCGCGTCCAGATAGGCGGTGCCCGCGCTGCCTAGCTCCTGCGCAATGCGGGTGACATTGCCACCGAACTTGTATGGCCAGCGCGCTTCGCCCCAGGTGTTGTTGGTGCTGAAGCCGAAGCGCTCGCCCGTGAATGTGAGTTCGAGGGTGAAGGCGAGCTTGATCTGTTTTCCGTCGAGGGCGCCGCGGATTTCGTTGCCTGCGGAGACGCGCGCCATCTCCTGGAGGTTCAACTCCGCCCAGCGGCTGCGGCTCGTCGTGATCTCCCGCACCAGGTTGCGCAGGATGTCCACCTCTCGCGTGGTGAGATCGCTCAGAACTGTTCGAATGCCAATCTTGTTGAAAAGAGTCAGTACATTGACGTGTTCCTGGAGGGCGTCGCCAAGCCGTTTTCGCTCTCGGGCCAATTCCTCTTCGGACAACGCTTTCTGACGCACGAGTTTGAGCTGTTTGCCCTTGAGGCGGTTGACTTCCCGGCGCGCAAGATCCACGAGGGACTCTTTGATGGAGAGTTCCTTGCCCGTGGAGCGGTCGGTGAGGGTGCGCATGGCGATCAGCAGCGCTTCCTCCTCGGCGTTTGGCGGATCGAGCTTGAGCTTGCTGTAGTGGTTGAGCAGCATTCGCTGCATGCGCAGGTCGTCGTTGATGCGGTCCTGCTGCTTTTCGACCCGGTCACGCGGCGCGAGCAGGTGCCAGGCGAGGATCCGTTCCCCCAGATAGTTCTGCGTGTGGGCGTTGACCGCGACGAAGAGAACGCTGCGGGCCGGGGGATTGCTGCGAAACTGTTCCAGCAGGTTCAGCATGAGCAGGAGGTTGGCGGCGTTCTGGGCGCCATGCGCCAGCTCTGGCACGGCGCAATTCGCGTCAAGCGGCGCAGTGACGAGCGCCACCTCGTCGGCAAGTTTCTCGTCCGTCCCGGGCACGAGCACCCAGAGGTCACGGAGATCGGTGTTTTTCCATAGACTGGGTTCAGCGTGAAAGGATCCTTGAGAGTCACGCCCCCGGGCGGCCCGGCGGAGTCGGTCGGAATCCTTCGCCGACACAAAGTACCGTGGCACACTCACTTCCGTGGCGTAGACCTTGCCCAGAAGGTGGTCTCGCCGGTAGTCGTCCGCCGCGAGGAAGAGGAACCCCTTGACGCCGAATCGGAGCAAGCGAAGCCATTCGTCGCCGCAGTGAAACTCGAGCACGGCCACGGTATTGCGGAGATCGCGCCCTTTGAGTGCGGCGAGCGCCTGCTCGCCACCATCGCCTGCATACACAAGCGGGGCAGTGAAGTCGGTTTGCGCAAAGTTGCCCGGGCGCATCAGACAAGGATGCATGGGCAGTAGGCGCACGGGACTGTTCTCTCCCTGAAGAGTCACGCTGGCGCGCCCGGGACGGAAGGCGGGGAGGCGGAACACAATCTCGCCATGGGGCAGTCCCGTGTCGGCAAAGCGTTTTGCCACACGTTCCTCCAGCACCATGTTGCCAGGGGATCCGGGCTGGCGCGACTGCGCGCCCCGCAGCAACGCTTCGAGCGCCTGCACCGACGCCGTGGCATTGTCCTGGGCGCGCGCCGTTGTCGTGCAGACGACGGCCAGCAACATGCATGTGAGGAGGATCCGTCTCATTTCACTCCGATCGAGATCACATTCCGCTTCACCAGCGAGCGGAGAAATTCGGCTGTGCTGAGTTCCGCTTCGCGCTGATTGACGGAGAAGCGTTTGACAAAGGCGCGCACGATTTCGCGCACCGTGTGCTCGCCGTCGATCTGGCTGAGCACAAAGGCGCCAAGTTCGTCGAGCCGGACTTTTCGTTCGATGGTCGCGGGCTGAAAGCGGGCCAACCAGCCTTTTGACTGGCGTGGAGTCTGGATTTTCACGAGCAGGCGCCCATCCGGCTGCTCTTCGAGCTGCACGCCGCCATTCAATCCGGGGATGCTTTCGAGCGCCCGGGTTCGGTCGATGGGAGGCTGTTTCGGTTTTGTGGAGAAAGGAAGCATGTTTGTGTCGGTCAGTTCGTTTTTCTGTATTTCGCTCAGACGTGTTCGCCGTCGATGCCACCCACGCGGATGCTGAGATCCTCTCGATTCTGCATCTTGTCCACCCGTCCATCGCGGATCCACAGAATGCGGTCCGAAACGTCGAGCATTTTCATGTCATGCGTGGCCGAGATGATCGTGACGCCCTCCGTCTCCTTGAGGTGCAGAAGCAGCTCGATCATCTCCCGCCCCGTGTCCACATCCAGGTTGGCGGTGGGTTCGTCGGCGAGGATGATGACGGGGTCATTGGCGATGGCTCTGGCGACAGCCACGCGTTGCTGCTGGCCTCCGGACAACTCAAAGGGACGGTGGAAGAGACGATCCCCCAAACCGACCTTGCGGAGAATCTCCGCCGATTTCTCTCTGGCGTCGTCCGCGCTCATGCCCGCGAAGACCATGGGCAGGCTGACATTCTCGAGAGCGGTGAGCACGGGCAGGATGTTGTAGCTTTGGAAGATGTAGCCGATCTTGTGGCAGCGCATCCAGGCCAGTTCGTAGGAGTCGAGCTGCGCCATGTCGATCTCGTCCATGAACACCATCCCCTCGGTAGGGGAGTCGATGCCGCCGATCATGTTGAACAAAGTGGACTTGCCCGATCCAGACGGACCCATGATGGAGAGGTATTCGCCACGGTAGATGTCGAGGGAAATGCCGTCGAGCGCCTTGGTCGCCGCATCGCCTTCCCCATAGTAGCGTTTGACGTCAAGAACCCGCACTACGATATCGTTGCGATTGTGCGGAGCCGTTGGCATTTTGTCAATCCGTGGGAGGTGGATGAGGCCATCGTGGAACGGGACATGCAGGCAGTGAAATCCGCGATCCGCGCGGGCGTAGAATATAGCTGTGAACACGCACGATACAACCGCCGGCGAAGGGCGCAGGCAACCGGTCAGTCACGGCGGGGACCGCCGCCGCCAGGAGATTCAGCCAAGTAGCGCCCTTCGCGTGGAGCTGGTCGTCTCGGCCGTTCCTCCGACGAGATTGAGGCGTTACGGAGTGGCAGGAGGCAGCGTGGGTGGGATAAGAGGGTCGCAAACCATGCAGATCGGGCTGATCATGTGCCTAGCACGAACACCCCCCCACACTCATGTACTTTTACAGGATCGGCGGACACGCGCAACTCCGTCTGACCAGCCTGCGGAGTTGTATCCACTCCTTGGGGCAACTAATCATCACCCGGCGGGTCGCAGAACACGGTCACAACACACCCCTCTTTCGCCCAGATTTGTGCCTCAAGCGGCACGAACTCATAGACATCTTGGGGGCCGTCCGGCATTTCCACGACATCATCGGGACCGACGGGGTCGTATCCCATCCAAGCGCAAGCCTCAATGACTTCCATGCCAATCAAGTCCTTGCCATTCAGGATGCAGCTCCGATAGCATGCCACAGACGTGACTTTGCCATCCTCAAGATAGACTCGAAGCGTCTCGTCTCGGTCACCATAGACCTCCCAGCCAACCGTATCTCGCTCCTCCTCAGGCAAGCGCGCCAAGTGATACGTCGATGTGGCTTCGCCCAATGGTGCACCAAACTCGATTTCACCTAGACGACGCATCGGCTCCCAAATCAGGTTGCACTTGGACTTCATTTCCCACGTCTCCAATGAGTCTCGCCTTTCTACGCCCGCTCTGCCGCCTGTCGCACGTTCTGGATCTTCTTCTTTAGCCCGCTGGCTTCACGCCCTGTCGCTGTCTTGAGCTGTTCCTCATAGCCTTGGATCTGCTTCTCCGCCTTACTGAGTGAGCGCCCATCATTTCCATGCCTGCCCGACTTCCCGCTTGCCCTCTTTGGGGCAAGAGAGCTTGCCTATCGGGCCATCAATCCAGCAGTTCCACATTCTCCAGTTTGGCGAAATCACGGTCGAAGGTTCTCACTTCGTACGTGTGATCCAGCATGTCAGCTCGAATCAGGCGATCGACCAACCCGGCTCCGGTACCAGTGTAACTCATGATGATCGGCATCGCGTGCCCCGTCGTCGTAATCATGGGAGAGCCCAGAAAGTCACGCAAAGTCTCCACTGCCTTGAGTTTGGGTACGTCGTAGTGGTAGATCAGAGCGTGGTACGACTCGGCCACCACCAGATCGTTGACACAAACCTCGATTCCGTCGTAGTAGCACTCCTCGACGAACGCCTTGGCTCGTGCGGCCTGGTCCTCCGGTTCGCCCACGAGCAATCTCAGAACGACACAGGTGTCGATACCGACCGCCTTCATGACTTCGCCTCCGCTGTCTTCTTGCCTGTGGACCGGCGGATCTCGTCCATGGCGTGAGATTTTCCGGAGGCGAACGATCGAAGTGCGCCAAACCAGGGCGAATTCCTATCCCCGAATGCCGGCCGCATAATCCAGGCGGGAGCCCCGTCTATCTCACGGTGCTCAAGGACGAGTCGATCTCCAGGACGCAGGTCGAGATCCTGGCAGAGCGCGGCGGGGAACGTGGCTTGCCGCTTGGCGGTGAGTTTGATGGTCTGAACAGACATGGCACGTCTCCTTACAATTGTACTGCTACTGTAAGGTAGGCACCGTATGCCCTCTTGTCAATGGACGTCGCGCTTGAACCGCTCAAAGAGGTGATAATGACAGGTGCAAAGCTGGAGCCGACCGTGCCACGGCTAGCGCACGGTGAGGTCGCTTGTCGCCTGTGTGCCGGACGCGAGTTCGGTCACTTGGACGCGCCACTGGCCGGGCTTGTCGTTGGGGGCGATGTCGAGTTCGAGGGTGAGCTTGCCATCCACTGCGCCGTAGTAGCCCGTGCCTTCGGCCTCGCGGCCTGTGTCGTCGCTGACCTGCACCTGGACGGGGACGACTGCGTCGAGACGTCCGCTTGCCTTCACACGGATGGTGATCTTTGCACGTTTTCCTCGTTTGACGCTGCGTGGTGCCTTGCAGGTCACGCCCTTGATCGGGATGGAGGTGATCATGAAGAGCCGCCCGCCTCCGGGGCCAAAATCGTGGGCGGACCGG